>CAZNDQ010000068.1:0-12215 GCA_964571825.1 uncultured Planctomycetales bacterium
GCTTGTAGCTCAGGTCCGTCAGCTCCAGCACGTCGCCGACGACCCGCCGCCGCGCGTCCCCCGTGATGCCGTAGGCGCTGGCGAAGAATTCGAGGTACTCGACGACGACCATGTCCTCGTACGCGCCGAAGAAGTCCGGCACGAACCCGATCAGCGGCCGGATGCGGCGGCTCTCATACCCGACCGTGAAGCCGCAGATCCGCGCCTCGCCCCACGTCGGCTGAAGCAGCGTCGCCAGGATGCGGATCGTCGTCGTCTTGCCCGCCCCGTTCGGCCCGATGTACCCGAAGCACTCCCCCTCTTCGATGTTGAGGTTGAGGTTGTCCAGCGCTACGAGCTTGCCGTATCGCTTCGTCAGGTTGATCGTCTGCACGAGCGCCATCGCCGCGTCCTCGTTACTTCGCCCCCGACGGCCCCATCGGAATCCAGATGCGGTACATCGTGCGCGCTTCCGTCGGCTTCAGCAGCCGGAAACGCCCGTCATCATCGCCGCCCGGGCGGACGCAGAGCGGCGCCGGCCCCGCGTCGTCCGAAAAGCCCACCAGCAGCGCCATCTGCCGCGTCAACCGCTCGCTGCAGTCCAGCGACCGCAGGTTCGTCGACACCAGTTGGAGCTGCGTATTGATCATGCCGCCAGCCGGCGGCGGCGGTACAAACTCGCCGCGCGTGCTCAGCAGCAACAGCGCCTTGTCGTAGCTCGCCGGGTCGATCCGCTGCGGGTCACCCCGTGCAAACCGCTGCGAAAAGCCGGGTTCCAACTCCGCGATCCAGGCGGGATGCTCGTCATCGATCGTTGCGCGGCGCGGCTCATTCGGATTCGCCGCTTGCAGCGGCGCCGTGCTTTCTCGTTCGCGGATCACCTTGCCCAGCGCTTCCAGACGCGCACCGTCCGGTATCTCCCCCAGCCAGTACACCTGGATCGCCGCCCCGATCCGCGCCACGTCCGGATTCAGCCGCGCCACCAGCAGCCGGCAGCCGACCAGGTCCGTCCCCAGCCGGTTCTCCACCCACGAATCATCTGTGATCGTCCCACTCGCTTCGACGATCCGACCGTCGAACATTCCCTGCATTTCCCCTTCCCAGTATCCCTGAAACTGCTTGAGCGTGGCGCGAAACAGGACGTCCTCCAGCATCGCCCGCGTCGGCCGCGCGCGATACGATGCCGGCGAGAGAAACCCCACGCGCGACTGATCCTCGCCCGGCGGCATCGGCCGCAACAGGCAGCGCTGGACTTCGTCCGGGCCCGTTCGATCGGGGCTCGGTGGCAGGCACAGATCGAGCGTCGTGTGCGATGCCGTCTTGAGCCCATAGCAGGCCATCGCCCGCGCAGCCGTCGTCCCTGTTTCCGCGTCCACTACCGAAAGCTGGTGCAGGTCCGCGCCGATGCCCTTGATCGCGCGGACCGCCACGACGCTCAGCAGGCTCGCCCCCAGCGCCGTCACGCCGAAGAGCAGCCAGTTGTGCTGGTCCCAGCCGCGCCGCCCGAGCCACGTCCACACCGCCCACGTCGCAATCAGTACGTACGAGACAATGAACAACAACGCCACCGCCATGAATGCGCCGCCGCGCGCACGGAAGTCGACCGTGTTTCTCACGTGGGCAAACAGGTTGAGCGGCGTCGGAAATGCCCTCAACTGGCTCTCTGTGTCCGTCACGCTCCGAACCGGGAGCAGATGTGCCAGCCACACGCTTTGCGCGCGAGCTTTCTCGACGCCTTCGCGCGCGACGCCGCTCAGCCGCAGCAACTGTTCGAGGGCCGCCGGCAGGTAGCGGATCTCCCCCCGACCCAGCGGCGCCTGCGTGAGGAAGGGGATCGTGTTGCGCTCGTCCTCGCCAACGATCACCCGCGCGCCGCCGGTCGGCCGTAGCGTCGTCTGACAATACTGAAGCCCGTCCGGCCAGGGTTCGTCCTCGCCGAGCCCGAACATCCGCAGTTGCACGTACGGCAGGAACTCCACCGTGCGCAGCGGTCCCACCTCGACCGGCAGCAACGGCCCCAGACGCGACTGCACCACCGCGCCCGCCGTCCTCCCCGCCGCCACGATCAGCCGACCGCCGAACCGCACCCAGTCCAGCAGCGCGTCGAGCTGGCGCCCATCCAGCGCGCCAGGATCGGCCGCGTCCCAGACGATCACGTCCACCGCTTCCAGCCCCAGCCAGTGGTTCGGCAGGTCGACCGCGCTGAGCGTCGCATAGTGAATCGGCTGGCGAAACCGCCCCTGCGTCGCGGCGATCCCCTGCGCCAGCGACGACAGCGGCGCCGCGCTGATGTCGACCACCAGCAGCGTGTCGTCCCCGATCGGCCGCAGCGCGCCGCTCTCACGCAGACGCGTCGTCATCGTCCCGCCGGGCGCCTCCACCGCCACGGCCGCGCCCGCCTCATCCAGCACGCGAACGCTGATCGTCCCCGAATCCGTCGGGTTGGGCAGCGCGAACAGCGTGAATACGCGCCGCGCACCCTCTCCCGAAAGCGTCACCGGCGTTTCGGAAAAACAGATGTCCGCGTCGCTATCCGGCTGCTCGATGCGCAGGCTGCCGGTGAACTCGCTCTGCCCGCGCAGCCCCAGCTCCACGCGCACCGGGCACCATTGCCCGCGCCGGAAGCACGTCCCCGACTGATCGCGGTATCCCGCCTGGACGATCCGCCCGACAATCACCGCACCGGCCGGCGCAGGCCATAGCGCCGTTGCGAGCGGCCATGCCAGAATCACCTGCACGATGCGCCGGCGAAAACGCAAGTGAACGAGCCCTCGCTGAACTGGCAACGCCTGATTCGTCCGGTCGGCACGCTCGCGGCTCGGCGTGCGTCGCCGGTCGGAGGAATCGCATCCGCGGCCGATGGCCCCGGCTGCCGGTTGCACGCGGCGGCCTGAATCCCCTCGTATTCGGCGTGGATATCTCATCCCACAGGCGTGCCGGGATGTTCTGCCTAACCTGTGTTTGATCTTATCCCGCCTGGCGCAGGCGGACAAACGGCGGCGGAAAAATCCCACCTTATCCCGCCGGAACCGGCGGTGCAGGCAGCTCGTGCATTGGGCGACGGGTCGCGCTCAGGAGCCCCTCGGCATTCGCCGCACCACAATCGCCGTCAGGTCGTCTGCCTGCGGCGTTCCCGCCGCGAAGTCCAGCACCGCCGCATACAGCGTCTCGATCAGTTGCTCCGCCGGACGATCGGGATCACTGCGGATGCACGCGATCGCCCGTTGCTCCGAGAATTGTTCCCCGTCTTCCCGTGCCCATTCATAGAACCCGTCGGTCAGCAGGCAGAGGATGTCGCCGGGCGCCAGCTCGATCCGCGAATCCACGGCAAACCCCAGGCCCTCCATGATCCCCAGCGGCATGTCCGTCGCCGGGAGCACGTCCGCCCGCCCGTCTGCATAGTGATAGTGAATCAGCGGGCCCTGCCCGGCGGCCACGTACTCGACACTCGCCGTCGTCGGGTTCAGCCGCCCGACGAACGTCGTCACGAATCGGTCGTCCGGCAGGTCGCGCGTCAGATTGTTGTTCACGTGCCGCATCACCTGCCCCAGGTCGACGCCCAGCCCCGCCGTCGCGCTGAGCACCGCGTGGAACTGCGCGATCACCAGCGCCGCGCCGATGCCGTGGCCCGTCGCGTCCGCCAGCACCAGCCCCAGTCCCCCGTCGCCCGGTTCAAGAAAGTTGTACGCGTCGCCGCCGGTCTGATCGGCCGGGCGGTTCCACCCCGCGATGTCATACCCCTCCAGTGTCGGATTTCGCTCCGGCAGCAGCTTGCGCTGAATCGACCGCGCCAGGTCCAGCTCCCGCTCCATCTGCTGCTTGTGCGCGTATTCATCGAGCAGGATCTGCCGCTGGATGGCCACGCCCGCCTGCGCACTGAGTGTGATGGCCAGCTCCTCATCTTCGGCCGAGAACGGACCGTCGTACTTGTTCAGCACCTGCAGCACGCCGATCGGCACGTTGTTCATGTCGATCAGCGGAAACGCCAGGATGTTGCGCGTGTGGAAGCCGGTCTGGCGGTCGATCTGCTGGTTGAAACGCGGGTCGGCATAGGCGTCCGGCACGTTGCAGATGCGGCCCGTCGTCGCCACCTCCCCCGCGATCCCCCGGTCCGCCGGAAAGCGGATCTCATCCACCCCCGTCGCCACCTTGCTGTACAGCTCGTTGCGCTGCTTGTCGAGCAGGAACACCGTCGCCCGTTCGCACCGCAACACGCGGCACGCCGCCTCCGCCACCCGCTCCAGCAGCGGCTCCAGCTCGAACGTCGACGCCATGTGGCGCGACACTTCCAGCACCAGCTTGAGCCGCTCGATCGGGTTTTCGTACGCGTGCGGCGACATCAGCGGCTCGCGCCTCCGTCGGGGTCGGGTCGCGTCGCGGCGGTCAACAGGATCGGACAGAAGACGTTGATCTTGCGCTGCATGATACCGGTGAACCCCGCCGCCGTGAAATACTCCCGCATCCTCGTATACGACGCATGGTGCACCGCCTGCTCCACCGACTCCACGCACACGTCAAAAACGAACCAGCCGATCACGTTGTCGCGGAAGCCGTCGATGATCATCAACCGCCCCCCCGGTGCCAGCACGCGGTACATTTCCGCCACCGCCGCCTGCTGGTGCGGATAGTGGTGAAACGAATTGCTGCACGTGAGCACGTCAAAGGTGCCGTCCGCAAACGGCAGGTGCTCGCTGTCGCCCGCGACGAACCCCGCCAGCCGATCCACCTGCGCCGCGCGCGCCTTGTCGTTCGCCTTGACGCACATCGCCACCGAGTAGTCCAGACCGATGACCTCGATCGGAAGTTGCGACAACGCGACCCCCGCCGCCAGCGTCCCCGTCCCGCAGCCCACGTCGAGCATCCGCACCGTCCGCGGCGAATCCCCGTACCACTCCACCAGCAGTTCCGCAAAGGCATCATACGACGGCTGAAAGATCAGCCGTTGCAGGATCGAGCGGTCGTACCCGTGTGCCCAGGCGTCGAACTGGGCGCGGGCCCGCTGCTTGAAATGATGATGCGTCATGCCGCCCTCGTGCTCCGCGGATTCCGGTTGAAGTCGCCGTTCCCGATTCGCCCGAAATGGGGCGGCTGCCGGACGCGATGCGTTATAGCTCCCATTACGCTGATAGACCAGATCGCGCCACGGGTTGCGGGTATCGGACGCCTGAACACCCGCCCTCTTCCGAGACGCTGGGCCAACGTGATGTTGCCCCGCCCGACGGACCGATGATGGGCATTGTCTTGCGGGAAACTGACAGGACCGGCCCTGGACGGGCCTCTCTGGTCTATAGCCCGACGGGGTACGATGCCAATCATCGGGTCCGAAAAGCTCCCGGTGCGTGGAACCGAATCCTGGCGAATCGTATAATGATCCGGAGGCCGGAGCAGGGGCGGAAATCCCAACCCCGGAGAGAGTCGGCCCCGTCTGTCTCATCGCTGAGCTTTCGGACCGCATGACGGGGGCAACGTCCGGCGGTTTGGGTGGAGGATCTATGCAAAACGGCGGGTCCATTGGTCGGGCGCGGCTGTACACGCTGGCGGTTCTGATTCTGGTCTCGGCCCTGGGCGGACCCGCCCCCGCCGAACCCCTCTACGGGGGCAGCGGCAGGCCCAATGCGGTCACCCGGCTCGACGCCGACGCTCTTTGGGCCCGCGGCTGGGAGCAGATCAGCCGCGGCCAGATTGACCTCGCCGCCAGAACCTTCCGCGAGGCTTCCGAAGTCAACCAGGGCGACCTGCGGATTCGCAACGTCACCGACTGGCTCGCCCAGTACGAATCCATTCAGCAGCGCCGACAGGCCCTGCGCCAGCGCGAGTTTGAACGCTACCAGGACCGCTGCCGCGAGGCCGTGGCGCGATACGTCATGCGGCCCCTGGTCGTCCCGGTCCTTAAGCCGCTCGTGACCAAATGGGAGGAGATGCAGCGCGCCGCCGGCCAGGCCGATGCGGATGCCTCCGGCGAGCGGCAACTCGATAATCCGATGCAGCGCGTCTGGCGCGAACTCGTCGGCCCGCCACTCTACGATACCGCCGTCAGGCGACCCCTGCCGCTGCGGTTCGTCAACGCCGCCAAGGCCGGACTTGTCCGCGTCTACTACCGCGCTGATCAGGCCGGCTGGCTCGACATTCTCGATTTGGCACGCATTGCGCTCGAATACGCCGACAACGTGGACGAGGTGCTCCATTCCGACTGGGTGCAGAACATCGTCCGCCAGGCCATCGCCAGCGCCGAGACTTCGGCGAGTCAGCAGAAATGGCGCGATGCCGCCGGAATCTATTACGAACTCGAAACCATCTTCGAGAACGAGGAGCCGTACTACTCGCAGTACCAGGCGCTGCGCCGCAAGAACCAGACCCGCGCCCGACTCGAGTTCATGTATGCGCCGCCCGACCCGCAGAACACCTCCGACACCGCCACGCCCCACGACGAAACCTGGCAGAAGATCGTCAAGGGCATCGATCAGGACATCGTCCCCCAGGTCTTCCGCCGCATCGAGGCCAATTATGTGCAGCGCCCCGATCTCGCTGAAATCCTCGGCAGTGGCCTCGAGGCGACCCTCCTCCTCACCGAGACCCCGGCCATCGCCGGCACCTTTGACGGACTCAAGGACGAGATCGAGGTCCGCAACTTCGTCACTCGTGTCCAGTTGCTCATCGGCCAGGTCCGCGGCGAAAAACGGATGACCGCCTCCAGCGCCTACAACGCCTTCAAGAAGCTGCGCACCATCAATCGCCAGACCATCCGCCTCCCCGACAACGTCCTCGTCTTCGAGCTGATTGACGGCTGCATGGCCTCGCTCGACCAGTTCTCCTCCGTCATCTGGCCCAGCGAAGCCGAGGAGTTTCGCAAGCAGACCACCGGCGAGTTCGCCGGCGTCGGCATCCAGATCAACGTTCAGAACGAGTACGTTACCGTCTTCAGCCCCCTCGAAGATTCCCCCGCCTACCGCGCCGGCATCCGCCCCGGCGACCGCATCGTCCGGATCGACGGCGAAGACGCCAAGGGCATCGACGTCGACGATGCTGTCAAGCGCATCACCGGACCGCGCGGCACCACCGTCGTCCTCACCATCCGCCACGAGGGCGAGGACATCGACCACGACGTCACACTCAAGCGCGACCGCATCGTCCTCCACACTGTCAAGGGCTTCGAGCGCATCGACGGCACCGCCAACTGGAACCACATGATCGACCCCGATATGGGCGTCGCCTACGTCCGCGTCGGCAGCTTCACCGAGAAAACCGTCCGCGACCTGCGCCAGGCCATCGAAGACGTCTCCGCCAAGGGCGCCCGCGGCCTGATTCTTGACCTCCGCTACAACCAGGGCGGCCTGCTCACCGCCGCCTGGGAAATGGCCGAGCTGTTCCTGCCCGCCGGCAAACGCATCGTCAGCACCTCCGGACGCGATCCGCGCGAAGACTGGGAGCGCACCTCCGGCAGGCCGATGACCGACCTCCCGCTCATCGTCCTCATCAACGAAAACAGCGCCAGCGCCTCCGAGATCGTCTCCGGCGCCATCAAGGACCACCAGCGCGGTCTGCTCGTCGGCGAACGCACCTACGGCAAAGGCAGCGTCCAGAACCTTATCCCCATCGCCGACAACGCCGCCTTCCTCAAGCTGACCACGGCGTACTACTATCTGCCCAGCGGACGTTGCCTGCATCGCATCCCCGGCACTGCCGAATGGGGCGTCGATCCCGACGTCGCCCTGCGCCACGTCCCGCTCGAAAACCGCGAGGTGCTCACCCGCCGCCGCAACGCCGACGTGATCGACTTCGGCCAGTCCCGCGGCAAGGACGGCGACGACACCGGATTCGACGAGATCGAGGCCGAGTCGCTCGGCGAGGAGTCAGAGGACGGCGACATCCAGCCCGAAGACTCGCAGCTCGAGCTGGCGCTGCTGCTCATGCGCATGCGCCTGACCGGCTACAGCGACTGGTACTTCCCGCCCGAAACCCGCATCGCCGTTGAGACCGGCAGCGGCGACCCCAAGGGCAACCAGAACGATCGCAATGAATTGATCCGCAATTGACCGCGCGACCGCGCCGCCGTCGCCGCATGCCGGGCGATGCACGAACCTCCCAACCTATTCGCTCCGCAAACCGCGGGCGGAATGCTGTTTTCGGCAGGTGGATCGCGGCTAACGTTCGATTTGCAGACCCGCCAGGCCCGACGCCACGTCATCCGCAAAATCGAAAATCTTGTCCAGCCCCGTGACGAGAAAGACCCCCCAGACGTGCGTGTTGATCGCGCACAGGATGAGCTTGTGGTGATTGTTGACCACCACGATCTTCCGCAGCTTCAACAGCTTGGCAATGTTCGATGAATTGACGAAGCTCACCCCCTGAAAGTTCAGTACGACGTCGACGTCGTGCCGCTTCTCCGCCAGGTCGATCACCGAGTTCATCTCGTCGCTGAAGGCCGGATCATTCTGCAGTTCCAACAGGACGATGTCGTCCGACCAGTGCTCGAGCGTCATATCTTGGCCTCGTCGCGTGGGTGGCGTCCGTTTCGCCTAGCCTACGCCTCCATCGCGCGGCGTGTCAAGGCCGATCCGCGAACTCAACGCTGCCGCACCAGCTCCGACTCCCTCACCCCCAGCCGGTCGAAATGCGGCCGGGCCCGTTCGAGAAACCGCATCGCATCAAGATAATACCCCGCCGTCGGACGCTCCTCACCGATCCGCTCGCCCCACCATCCATTGAACAGCAACATGCACATCTCCCGGAGATACTTGCTGATGATGCTGGCCAACGCAATCGCAAAATAGCGCGATTCCCCCTCGACGTAGAACCCCACTTCGCACAGGTGCGGCCGGTGGTTCAGCAGATACCGGCTCGTCCGCTCGTCCTCTGCCTCAATCTGCAGCGAGTCCGCCTCGAACGACCGCATCAGGTCGCGCGCGTACGACACCCGCCCACCCTGGCGATCCACCAGAAACACACTCGGGAGATGCGGATGCACGCTCAGCACGCGGCTGATCAGACTCGTTACCGCCCAGAACGCCACCGCCGACTTGTTCCGCGTCGCCGCAACCAGTTCGTTGTACCGCACCGCCGGCAGCACAACCGCGCTCACGCCCCGCGGCACGATGCCGCATTCGCCCAGTGCCCCGCGAACCGCCGCCCGCTGCGTGCGGATGTCGTCCGCATCGGCCGCCTGCGGCAACGACAGGTCGCGCCCCGCAAACCACGGGCACCGCGCGGACCACGAGGGCCACTCCGGACACAACTGTTCCAGCAAGGCCGACAACCGCCGCGGCGCCTCGCCGCTCCCCAGCCCCAGAAACGTCAGCGCCGAACGTTCGAGTCTCGCCAGCTTCTCCCTGCCGCTATGCAGCCGCTTGCTGTCGCACACCGGCAATCGCCGTCGGCCTTGCCGCCCCGTCGCCTCGTCGCACACGACCCGCCGCAACAGATTCCACCAGTTGCTCCGCCCGTGGCTGACCGGTGCCTCAAACGCTACCAGCGAAACCACCAGCGGCCCCAGCAGCGGGCCATAGCCCGCTTCATCCACGCCGCACACAATGCCACTCGGTCCGGCCTTACCGGACGCTCCAGACTGCCCGACCTGCGGTAATACGGTCACCCGTCACACCCCTTGGGAAACGGGCAGAATCTGGTCGCACGCGGAATACCTGTCAAATCGCCGCTCCTCCAAGCCGCCACCACACCGCGATTCAGCCACCCCGGCTTGGCACCACCACTGAACATTGTAAAGTGTGTACAAAATGACGCGGGGGCGATAATCTGGGCAAAAATCCTGCAAGGATTCCGGGTTTCGGGCTTGTGTTGCACCTGCTAAGGCTGGTATATTACGCAATATGGAGCGAGGTTCGCTCCCACATCCGCCAGTCTGATCCGTGAGAGAGAGAGCACGGCGGCGGGCTCGGGTGATCGCGCCGGCTTGTTGCCAGAGGATGCGGGAAAGTGGCATTACCCACCGGGTGATGTGCTTCCCAGGAAGAAGCGAGACCAGCGCGGCATCCGCATGTGCCGCTTCGGGTTCTCAGCGATCGTCAGGGATGGCGATTGGCGGAGGTTCGTTCAGCCATCGCGGCTGGGGACGCCCGGCCGATTGTGGTGCCCGGCAGCGTTGCCGGGCCGGAGGTGCGAAAAGCACGCAGGGGAAAAGCAAAGGAGTCGGAAAAGCAAGGAGTGGGGAAAGCAAGGAGGCTGAAAAGCGAGGAGTTGGGAAAAGCACGGAGACTGAGGGGAAAAGCACGGGGAAAAGCTTTGCTGGATCAGCGATGAGCGATCCAGCATTTTTTTGCGCATTGACCGCTCATTCAAGCAGCAGACGCAGCGCCGCCAGCGTCTTCTCGGTCGCCCCGCGCTGACCTTCGACGACGCGCAGGCCCGCCCGCCCCATCAAGCGCGCCTGTTCGCCATCTTCCAGCAGCCCCAGAACGTCCTCCGCGAGCCGGGTCTCATTCGTTTCGATCAACGCCCCCGCTTCGCGGAGCAACGCCACCGCCTCGGCGAAGTTCTCCGTGTGCGCCCCGACCAGCAGCGGCTTGTCCAGTGCTGCCGCCTCGATCACGTCGCTCCCGCCCATCGGCACCAGCGACCGACCGACGAATACGACCGACGCCAGGCAATAGAACTTGCGCAGCTCGCCCATCGTGTCGCCCAGCAGCACCGGCGCATCGCTTGCCCCGTCCCCCGGCGCCGCCGCGACACTCCCGTCCGGCCGCTGGCTCCGCCGAACGCAACCATAGCCCGCGCCCGCGATCAACTGCGCCACTTCGTCGAACCGCTCCGGCTTGCGCGGAATGATCGCCAGCCTCAATCGCCCGTGCCGCCCGCGCACCTCCCGATACGCCCGCAGTATGATCTCTTCTTCACCCGGTCCCGTGCTGCCGCAGACCCACAGCGGCTCCTCCCCACAAAGCCCCATCGCCCGCGCCAGTTCTTCCGCGCCCGGAATCCACCGCTCCGCCGGTGCCGTGTCGAACTTCACCGAGCCCGTCACCCCCACGCGCTCGCGCGGCGCACCCAATGCAACGAATCGCCCGGCGTACGTCTCGTCCTGCGCGCCGACCCACGCCAACCGGGCGAACATCGGCCGCACGATCCGCCGCACCCAGCCGAATCGCCGCACGCTCCGCGCGCTCAGCCGCCCGTTGAACACCACCACCGGAATGTCCGCCCGCCCCGCCAGCTCCAGCAGATTGTGCCAGAGTTCCAGTTCGACCAGCACGATCAGCTCCGGCCGCAGCCTCCGCAGCGCCCGACGCACGACCCACGAAAAGTCCAGCGGAAAGCGAAACACGTACAGGTCCGGGTACAGGCTCCGCCCCTGTGCATACCCCGTGTCCGTCGTCGTCGAGAGGATGATCTCGCAGTCGGCGTATTCGCGCCGCAGCCCCGTCACCAGCGTCCGCGTCGCGTTCATTTCCCCGACCGAAACGGCGTGTATCCAGATCCGCCGCCGCCGCGGACCAAGCTCCCTCACGCCCCCGAATCGCTCCCGCCACCCATGGCGATTCTTGCCCAGGAAAATCCACTCATACGCCAGCCGCGGCAGGTAGATCAGCGCCGCCAGCAGGTAGCACACATCGGCCGCAAAAAGCATCGCCGCATGATACCGGTCCATCACGCACCGGCAACGAATACGCCTCGCCCCTTCGCGCATCGCGCCGCCGCGCCACTACTCCTGCGGCCGAGAAACGGAGCATCGTTGCTCGACCGTCACCCGCATTATCGGCGGCGACGACGATCTTGCCCGTGCGACGCCCGCCCGGCTCGCCGTGCTCATACCCGCAACGCGATTGACCGAAGTATGGACGGATTTCCGTTTCGCGCCCGACGCTCGGGCGGATTCAACGCAGGCGGCTGCAACACATGGACGCACCCTGCGCGAAACGGACGAGAATTGTCGGTCGACGGGTCCAGTCGCAGGTATGCCCGGCCGGTTTCTCACCGCGGCGCCCGCGAAAGGTATTCGGTCTCATGCGGATCGCGGGCCAACTGCCGAACGGCCCCGGCGAGCCGTGCGACGCGACCCGACGCAGCGACGGGGGGCAAACGGCTCGTGCATCAGACCATGTCATCCGAGTCGGTCACGCAGGTGATTCGCGTGTTTGAGGAAACCTCGGATTTCCTCGGCGTGGCAGACCACGACGGCCGCGTCCTCTACGTCAACCGCGCCGGCCGCGAGTGGCTCATCCCGAATTCCACCCGCGCCGATGCCGGCCTCAACCTCGCCGATTTCCATCCGCCCTGGGCCCAGG
>CAZNDQ010000069.1:0-12168 GCA_964571825.1 uncultured Planctomycetales bacterium
TGGCACATTTGTCCGCGGCGTCGCTGGATGAACTGGCCGCGTCGCATGGCTGGTCGGAGCGGACGCAGGGAGCGATCACCGAGCTGCGGCAGATCTTCCGTTGGCTGGATTGCTGGGGCGTCGCGGAGTATGCGCGGTTCGATCTGTCGGTCGTGCGCGGGCTGGCCTATTACACGGGGTGCGTGTTCGAGGCGTATGGCAAGGGGGGTCTGAGGCGTGCGCTGTGCGGCGGGGGGCGGTATGACAACCTGCTGGAGACACTCGGGGGGCCGGCGATGCCGGGCGTGGGGTTTGCGACGAGCGACGTGGTGATCGAAGATCTGCTGGCGGAATGCGGGCTGATCCGGTCGGTCGAGGAGCGGATGGACTGCCACGTTGCGGCAGTGGGGGGGGAGCAGGTGGAGCTGGCGGTGCAGTTGGCGGGGGCGCTGCGGCGGGCGGGGCTGCGGACGCTTCTGAGCTACCGGCCGCTGCCGGTGACTAAGCAGCTCAAGTCTGCGGCGGAGGCGCGCTGTCGCTATGCGTGTATCCTTGGTGAGGAGACGCGGCAGCGCAGCGTGGTGTCGGTGAAGGACCTTGAGACGGGGCGGCAGCGCGAATTGGAACTGGCGCACTTGCTGTCGGCACCGCGGGCGGCACTGGCGCGCGAGTAGGCGGACGACCCGATGGTCGAGATGCGGTTCCACAGCGGGCACTACGCGGCGGCGTTTGAGGAGTATCTGCGCGGACGGGGTGTGCCGTGCGTGAGCATCGACGAGAGCCGGCGGAGTCTGATGGCCGGTGCGCGGATCAAGTCATTCGACTACCTTGTCTATCCGCCCGAGGGGCCGCACCTGATCGTCGACCTGAAAGGGCGAAAGTTCCCGTACCGGGCGGGGGGGTCGAATCGCTACTGGGAGAACTGGGTCGGGCGCGCGGACATCGAGGGACTGTGCGAGTGGGAGCGGGCGTTCGGCGAGGGGTATCGCGCAGTGTTCGTGTTCGCGTACTGGCTGGGCGGTGAACCGGGACGCTGGCCGAAAGATCCGGTGCATCTGATTGACGGGCGGTATTATGCCTTCTATGTGGTGCCCGTGGCGGAGTATGCGGCGCAGGCGCGGATGCGCTCGCCGCGGTGGGGGACGCTGAGCCTGCGCGGGAGCAGTTTTCGGCAACTGGCACGGCCACTGATCGGTGTCGATGGGGACGGCGCGCCGGGCCCTGGCGCGGCGGACGGGCTTTACCCGACGACGGCGGCGAACCTATAATCGCGCGTGGGCGTAGAGCGCTGGCCGTTCGCTCGATCATCCGGGAGTATCGCTGCATGAGCATCCGAACGCTCGCGTCGCGCGGTGCGCGGTTCTGTTGCCACGTTGGCCCTTTGCTGCTGGCTGCGTCGGCCGCGCTCGCGCAGCAGCCGGCGGACGGCGGGATCGAAGCCTATTCGTCGATGGAAGACAAAGGGCAGGCGCTCAACTACGTCATCGCGCTGGTGCTGACAGTGCTGGCGATGCTGATCGCATTCAAGAAGCCGGACCGCGTGGCGGATCACGACTGAGCCGGTTCCTCCCCAATCGGAGTCCAGAGATGCGAACGAAGAACTTTCTGCTGGCCCTGGTGGTCGCGGCCAACGTGGTGCTGGCGCTGGCGCTGTGGGTGACGGTATCTCCACCGGCGCCGGCGTTTGCACAACAGGCGGGAATCTCGGGGCGATACGTGGCGATCGCCGCACAGACGCAGAACAACTTCGATGCGCTGTACCTGCTCGATTACACAGACCGGCGGCTGTACGTGTTTCTGCCGCGGCGCGGCGGGCAGTACAACACAACGCTGGATCTGCTGGCGGGGCGAGATCTGAAACGGGATTTCCGGGGCAACTAGGCGGCCAGACGGGAGGTTCGGCGATGGACACGAAGACCTTTGCGATCGGAACGCTGACGGTGACGGCTGTGATTCTTGCGGCGGCGCTGCTGCTGGTCGGGGCGCTGGGCAAGCCGCAGGAGGCGATGGCGTTCGGGCAATCGGCGTACGGCGGCGACTACTACATGGTGAGCGGGCAGTATCAGACGGGGACGGAGGTCGTATACATCATGGATTCGGCCGCGAACCGGCTGAACACGTACGTCTACAACATCAACACGAAGACGGTCGACCTGGTGGACAGCATTGATCTGCTGAAGATGTCCGCCGCGGCAGGAGGGGCCCCAGCAGCCGCGCCGGGCGGAAAGAAAAAGGCCACCTACTGAGCCGCGCGCTACGAACCTCTCCGGGCCTGCTTCCTGCCCTCCGTCGTGTCTACGGGATTCAAATGCAGCCACTACCCCTCGATGCAACATAACAACTATTATGAGACGTTAAATATCGAGTCGGCAGGGAGGCCATTTCTCGCATCCAACCTTGAATCTAATGCCTTGACGCTACAATACTTATGATTGACGGCAAGGCGGCGAACCTTCGATGGGATAGAAACCGGACGCCACCCGGGTCAGTTCATTGTCGAATGTGTCGGCCCGGACGGACCAGTCGAAATCCCGCGCATGGCCGGCCAGTGGATCCCCCCACCGGGCACTGAGCACGTCGGAGAGAGCGCGACGGAGCGTGTCAGGCAGCGCGGCATCGTCGGCATAGAGGCAGTCGGCGTGCAGCGCCAGCGGAATCAGCTCTGGGTAGGCGAGTCGGGACGGAACGAGCGGGCGGCAGCCGGCGGCCATGGCCTCGATCGTCGCCAGGCCGAAAAACTCGTGCACGGCCGTGCTAACGGCGATATCGGCGCGGACGAGCCAGCTCCAATAGCCGGGACGCGAGTCAGCGGTGCCGAACTGCAGGATCCGCTCCGCGAGCCTCGATCGCGCCGTGTCGAAGATCGGCGGGGCGGTGCGGAACGTCTCACCGAGGACAATGAGACGGAAATCCACGCCAGCGTCCGCCAGTGAAAAAAGCGCCCCGAAAAACGCGTCCGGGTTTTTATCGTATTCCCAGCGGTGATTCCAGAGGACCACCGGCGGGGCGATCGGATCGCGCGCTGAGCGCGGGACCATGCCGCGCAGATCAACGCCGGGATGCATGACGCGGGCGCGTCCCTCGATGTCGGCGAGGGCGTCGCGCGGAATGCAGTCTGGCATGCCACGGAGGAGGGCGGCGGCGCCGGCGAGGAAGCTGCGGCGGTGAAAATCGGAGTTGAACCAGACCTCGTCGGCGGCGAGGCAGGAAGTGATGTTGGTGAAGGCGTACTGATAGTCGGCGCGGTCGTGCTGGGAGAGCGGGTAGGTGATCTGGTTCTCGTGGAAATAGCAGACGATGGGGATGCGGATCAGCGCGGGCGGGAGCAGGGCGCGGAGATCGGCGACGGAGAGCATGTCGCAGGTGAAGATGAGGTCGAGATCGGAGACGGAGCCCCCCCGCCACAGCTCCTCGGCGGCCCAGATGGCCGCGCCGCGCATTCGCCATTTCCACTTGCGGGCGGGAAGGGTGATGAGCGTCCAATCGTGGCGCGAGGCGGCGACCAGTCCGTCGATGAAGGCGCGGTGCGAGCCGCCGTAGTAAGGCTCGATGGCGAGGATGCGGAGGCGGACGGGGTCGTTGGGGCCCCCCTGTCGGGGCGACGAACTGCGCTGCGGGTCGATGGCAGTCATTCAGCACATGCGGCCGAGGGCGGCGGCGAGCAGGAGGCCGCGCACGCCGGCCGGGGCAATCTCGTAGAGGTTGCGTTCGCGCGGCCGGACCCAGCCGACGAGGCGCAACTGGTTGACGTGATGATACAGCGGCCCGGAGCGCAGGCCAGTCGCCTTGACGAGGCTGCGGTAGGTGGCCGGACCGCCGGCGAGTTCGAGGAGGATGCGCAAGCGGTGTCGGCTGCCGAGGGCGGCGAGGCGGGCCTCAATCGCCGTGGGTCGGACCGTGCGGCCGAGGCGGCGGGCAAGCGACTGCTGCCGTCGCTCGGGGGACCCGGCGCGCGGACGGCGGGCCTCGATTGCCTTGATCTCGACGGTTTTTCGGTCACGCCCGGCCGTGTCGGCAGCGACACTGTGACAGACCAAACCCCAGCCGAATCGGGCACCGAGTCCCCCCACCCACGCGGGCAGCGCCGGGTGCTGCGGTGGCCTGTGCCGGCCGTGTGATCGACCGCGGCCTCGTTCCACCCCCCTGCCGCTCCTGACTCGTCGAGTCCGTCGTTTCATGGCGTTTCCGTTTCTTTGTCTCAAAACAACGTTATCCTGTTATCACATTCTTCCATGATATCGTCATATGCGGGCCAACCGCAACACAAGCGACTTCAGACTTCGGGGGATGCCGAACCCGGGCGCCAGCGAGTTCGAGTTTCTCGGCGATTTGGGGGAGCCGATGGCACGCATGTACGGAGGCCGGCGCGCTGCAGGCCGGACGGCCGGCGCAACGTGGAAAGCGGGTCGCAGTTCGGGCTCAGCCGAGGTGGCGGCGCAGGTACTCAACCACCTGGCAGTCGGCAATGCGTTCCTGGCGGCCGGTGTCGCGGTCGCGGACGGTCACGGTGCCGTCGACGAGCGTCTGGCCGTCGATGGTGAAGCAATACGGCGTGCCGGCTTCGTCCATGCGCGCGTAGCGCTTGCCGATCGACTGCTTGGCGTCGTACTGGGCGACCCATTGTCGGCGGACGTCCTCATAAATGGCGTGTGCCCGCTCGGGCATGCCGTCCTTGTTGACGAGGGGGAAGACGGCCGCCTTGATCGGGGCGAGGCGCGGATGGAAGCACATCAGCTCGGGGCTGGGGCGGCTCTCGTCGTGGCGGTAGGCCTCGCAGAGCAGGGCAAGCACGCCGCGGTCGGCCCCGGCGGAGGGCTCGATGACGTGCGGGATGAACCGCCGTTTTTCGGGGTCACTGATCGAATCGTCGAAGTAGCTTAGATCCTTGCCGCTACCCTTGTGTTTAGCATTGCCCTGCATGTGCGCCCGCAGGTCGAAGTCGCCGCGGTGCGCGACCCCCTCGAGTTCGCCGAATTCCCCCTCCGCGAGGAACGGGAAGGCGTACTCGATGTCGGCCGTGCCGCAGGAGTAGTGACTGAGTTCGTCCTTGCCGTGGTCGCGGAGGCGCAGGTTGTCGCTGCGGAGGCCGAGGTCGATCCACCACTGGACGCGCGTTTGGCGCCAGTATTCATACCACTTCTGCGATTCGTCGGGGTGGCAGAAAAACTCGATTTCCATCTGCTCGAACTCGCGCGAGCGGAAGGTGTAATTGCGCGGCGTGATCTCGTTGCGGAAGCTCTTGCCCATCTGCGCAATGCCGAAGGGAAGGCGGATGCGCGTCGTGTCGACGACGTTCTTGAAGTTGACGAAGATGCCCTGCGCCGTTTCCGGCCGGAGGAAGACCTTGTTGTCCTCCTCCTTGATCGCGCCGGCGTGCGACTCGAACATCAGGTTGAAGTCGCGCGGCTCGGTGAGGTCGCCGCCACAGTTGGGGCAAGGGGTCACAAGCCCCGTCTGTGCTTTCTGTTCCGTCGCCGCGTATTGCAACAACGTCGTGACGCTCAGCGGCCGATGGGGCTTCGCCGCCAGCTCTTCGACCAGCCACGACATCGTGACCTCCGTGTTACGCACCAGCGCCAGCCCAGGCGCCACCTTGCGGCCCTTGGTTTTTGCCCAGCCCATGGCCGCGCCGCTATTGAAAATGACCTGCGCGGGATCCCCCCCCGCCCGGCAACTCGCCTCGGCAAACGACAACACCCAGGGCGCTTCCTTTAGCTCCTCCCACACGTGGTCGGCTCGATACAGCTTCTTGCATTGCCGGCACGTCTGCATCTTATCGCAGAACAGGTCGTAGTGTCCGCTGGCCTTCCAGACCTGCGGGTGCATGATGATGGTTGTATCGAGGCCGACCATGTCCTCGCGGGCGTGCACCATGTCCTTCCACCAGGCGTCCTTCAGATTCCGCTTCAGTTCCACCCCCAGGGGCCCGTAGTCCCAGAAGCCATTGAGCCCGCCGTAGATTTCGCTGCTCTGGAAAATGAAGCCGCGGCGTTTGCAGAGCGCGACCAGTTTCTCCATTGTCACCGTTCGTGCCATCTCGTCCGTCCTGATAACCGCCGTCCTGCCGGCCGTCCGCATCCGTCCTTGTCGTTCTCCGTCAACATCTCGCGCCCGGGCCCCCGCGCGCCGGAAAGTTCGTTCGGACAATAGCTTACGAGCGTCCCCGATGCAAGCGGCCGCGCGCCCCGTCGCGCGCCCGCAACGCACCGGCGCAGCCCCTATCCTCGGTAGAATCCGCCCTGCATTTCACCCGTTCCTAAACCTCCTTCGGGTAAGATGTTGCAGGGTCCGCTTGCGGATGCGTCCTCGGTGCGCCGCGGCACGCCCCATGTGATATGGAACATCGCCAAGCCGGAGGGGCTGAGCTGAACGAGCGGGGGAAGGAAGCCATGACCACAGCCTGGCTTCAGATCAGTTGGTATTTTCGCCGCAAGCGACGGATCGTGGCACTGGCGCTGCTGACCTACGCGGCGCTGTGCTAGGCAGGTCGAAGCACGGCCGCTGATGAATCCGGACGCGCTGCCCCCCTGCCACAATCCCAACTCGATATAATCCCGCCGATGATCGGACCCCGCCGACGCCGCGCTGCTGCACTTGCAAGATTGCTGGGATGCCTTGTCATTCCGCTTTCTTCGGCGACCGGTGAGGAGACCGACCCGGGGATGGTCCACGCGGCGGCGCTCGTCGCCGAACTCGGCGAGCGCTATGACCATTCGTTCTCGGCGCTGCGCAGCGAACACTTCATCGTGGTCTTCGACGCCGACGAGTTGCTGGCGCGGAAACTGGTCAGCCGGCTGGAATCGACCCACGCCGACGCGATCCGGTTCTGCGCGCGGACGGAACTGCCGTTCAATCGCCCCGATGAGCCGCTGGAGGTCGTATTCTTCGACCGAGCGGAGGCGTACCACGTCTACGCGCAGTCGGTCGAGTTTCAGTCCGAGGGGACGCTCGGGTTTTTCCACGCGGCGAGCAACCGCAGCGTCTTCTTCAACGCGGAGCACGATGCGCGGATCGCGCGGCTGCGCGAACAGATCGCCGAGGCCCGCGCCGCCGGCGAGCGGATCGAGGCCGGCAAACTCGAAGCCCTCCTCGACCAGTATGAACGCCAGATCAACCAGATGGTTGTGCAGCACGAGGGCGCCCACCAGATCCTCTATAACCTCGGCGTGCACAGCGCGCGGGGCGACAACCCGATGTGGGTTGTCGAGGGGCTGGCGATGCTGTTCGAGGCGGTGTCGTCCGGGCGTGGCAGCAGCTTCGAGCAGGTGAACCAGTTCCGGCTGTTCGATCTGCGTGAAGCGATTCGCGGAGGACACGGCGCGGAGCGTCTTACATACGGCGACTATCGTCGCGCGGTGGACGACGGCCGGCTGGTCGATCTCCGCGCGCTGGTGATGCGCGACGATTTGTGGGAGGCGCCGGGCCAGCTGGCAAACAACCACTACGCGATGGCATGGGCGCTGGCGCACTACGTGCAGCAGACAGAACCGCGCGCGCTGGGCGCGTATCTGCGAACGATCCTGGAGCGGACGGGCGACGAACCGGCGGCGGAGGAACTGGCGGCGTTCGAGGCGGCCTTCGGCGCGCTTGACGAGCAGTTCGAGCGGCGCTGCATCGAGTTTATCCTGCGGCTGCCGGTGCCACGTACCGTCGGGAAAGTGTGGTAGCTCACAGGCGCGCCGGCATGATGTCACGTCAGGCGCGGGCGTAACACCCCCCTGCCTCCTTCGGTGCTTTAACCCCCCCACCGCTGCCGATAGAATCCGGCCGGTCGGCGAATCGAACTCCACGGACTGACCGGCATGAGCGCGCGCATTCTCAACGGCAGCGAGTTGTCCCGGCGTATCCGCGAACAGGTCGCGGTCGACGTCGCCACCATGCAGGCGCAGGGGCGGCGCGTACGGCTCTCGGCGGTGCTGGTCGGCGACCCGGAAGACGGGCTGCTCTATGCGCGATCGCAGCAACGGCAGTGCGAGAGAATCGGCATCGAGTACGACCTGCACCACCTGCCGGCGGCGACGACGCAGGCCGAGTTGGCGGCGCGGCTGGACGCCCTCAACCGCGATCCGGCGACGACGGGCATCATGCTGCACATGCCGCTGCCGCCGCACATCGAGCCGTCGGCGATGCAATATTGCATCGACCCCTACAAGGACATTGAGGGCGTCAACCCGGCGAACATCGGGTTTGTGTTCTACGGGCGGCCGATCATCGCGCCCTGCACGGGGCTGGCGGTGATGGAGCTGATCCAGCTCAGCGGCGTAGAGATCCGTGGGGCGGAGGCGGTCGTCGTCGGGCAGAGCACGCTCGTCGGCAAGCCGGTGACGTCGTTCCTCCTGCAGCACGAGGCGACGGTGACGGGGTGCCACCGGGCGACCCGCGACCTGGCAGCACATACGCGGCGGGCGGACATTCTGGTGGCGGCGGTGGGCAAGGCCCGTCTGATCGGCGCCGAGCACGTCAAGCCGGGGGCAGTGGTGATCGACGTGGGCATCAACCACGTTTCCAGCACTGACAGCGAGGGTCGGGTGACGAATACAGTCGTCGGGGACGTGGATTTCGGGCCGGTAGCGGAGATGGCGGCGGCAATTTCGCCGGTGCCGGGCGGCGTGGGACCCGTGACGGTGGCAATCCTGCTTCGCAATACTGTCGAGGCTCTTCGCAAGCAGCTTTCGCGTGGGACCAGCTAAGGGAAGTGGTGTAGATTCGGGTGATTGGCAGGGTGTTTCCGATGATGAGGGCGGGTGCTCGCGTGAGACGGGCGGGCGCCGGCCCGACGGAGGTTCGGGACAGGTGAGCCGGCAGAAGCAGGATGCAATCCCGCCGGTGGCGGCCGTGACGGGGAGCGAGTCGTTCCTCGTCCGCGAGGCTGTGCGCGAGCTGATCGCGCGGGCGCTGGGGCCGCAGCCCGACGCGATGGCGCTGACCGACCTCGAGGGCGACCGGGCGGTCGCGGCCGAAGTGCTCGACGAGCTGCGGACGCTGCCGTTTCTCGGTGAGCGCCGGGTCGTGCTGGTCCGCGGCGCGGACGGATTTATTTCGGACGCGCGGCAATTGCTGGAGAAGTACGTTGAGGCCCCCTCTCCCACCGGGGTGCTGATCCTGGCCTGCAAATCGCTGCCTGCGAACACACGGCTGTACAAGCTCATCAACCAGCACGGAACGGTCATCAAATGCGAGGCGCCGCGCGGACGGGCGATCGTGCAGTGGATCGCAGCGCGTGCACGCGACGGGCACGGCAAGTCGATCGAACCGGCGGCTGCGGCACGGCTGCGTGAACTTACGGGCGACGATCTCGGACTGCTGGACGCCGAACTGGAAAAGCTGGCGATTTTCGCACTGGAGCGCAGGCAGATTTCGCTGTCGGACGTGCAGAGCCTCGTCGGCATGCAGCGCGAGGAAACGGTGTTCGGTATCGTCGACGCGATGCTGACCGGCGATCTGGCGGGCGGGTTGAGGCTGTGGAGCCAGGTGTGGGCCACGGACCGTGCCGCGCCTGCGCGGGCAATCGGAGGGCTGGCCTGGGCGCTGCGGCAGATGATCCAGGCGAAGGCGAGCCTGGCGGCAGGCGCGCCGGCGTACGAAGTGGCGCGGCGCGCGTTCACCGACCCGGAGCGGTTGCAGGCGCGGCTGCGCGCGTTTTCGATCGAGGCGCTGGAAGTGCTGTTGTGCGATTTGCGCGATGCGGACCTTGCCGCGAAGACAGGCGGCGGTTCGGTACGCGACGCGATCGAGCGGCTGATCGTGCGAACGGCGCAGCAGGCGAGCGGACGAAAGAAGGCGGCGGCCGGCTGACGATCCGCCGCGGAGTCATTTCATACAGGCAGGGATGCACATGAAGCGTCGCAGGGAAGCGAACGGAATGATGTTCGGTGCAGCGTTGGTGTTGAGCGGCGCGCTGAGCGGCTGCACGGAGCCGGTCAACTGGTGGCAGCCGCAACGGCGCGCCGAAGCCCCCCCACCACCGGCGGAAACAACGGACGCGGTTGATCCGGCGACGGTCGGTGCACCGGACGAGATTCGCTCGTTAAGCGAGCCCACAGCGGGTGAGGCCCCAGCGCCGGACACGCTCGAGGCGCGAATCCGCGCCTATCTCGAACAGTTTCCCGAATCGGGCGACGGCGCGACGCAGGCAGCGACCGCGCCGGATGCTACCACAGCGCACGCGACGCAGTCGGGCGGCGACTCCGCCGAGGGTCCGCGCCTCGCCGGGACCATGTCGCCGGCGCAGCCGACAGACGGCCCGGTGACGGCCGTCAACGCGCCGGCGCAGGCGGCCGCGCCGCAGCAACCGCCGTCGTTTCAGGCAGCGCCGACGCTGGAGAGCATCTCGATTGAGGCGGACCACCTCTCGGCACCACCGGCGCCCGTGGGCGGAGTGCGGCTGACATCAACGTCGGCGGCGGGCGCGGCGGACACCGGCGCGTCCGTGGCTATCCAAACGAGCGAGCAGGACGTCAACGTGATGATCCAGCGGCTGGAAAGGACGGTCGCGGAGAATCCAAACGATCTCGACGCGCAAGTGCGGCTGCGAATGCTGTATCTGGTAGCCGGGCGCGAGGAGGACGCCCGCCGTGACCCGCAGGGACTCTCAGCAGAGAAGGCGGCGATGATCCGGCGGCTGGTGGAGGTACTGACGGAGACGCGCAGTGCGGCTGCGAACCTCGATCTCGGTGCCGACGGTGCGCTGGCGGCCGTCGAGGGCATGCGGGCCGAGTTGCGGCGGTTCGCGGACCTGTCGATCCCGCGAATGATCCTTTGCAGTCGGGTGGATTCGTTCGGGGCGTATTCACCGATCGAGCCGGCGAGCTTCTTGCGCGGGGCGCCGGTGGCGGCCGTGGTCTATTGCGAGCTGACGAACTTCATTTCGAAGCTGGACGAGGAGGGGCAGCACGTCACGCACCTCTCGCAGCGGATCGAGTTGCTCGATGAGGGCGGGCAGCGCGTATGGCTGCGCGAGGAGCAGGAGATCGTCGATCGCTGCCGTAACAAGCGCGAAGACTTCTTCCTTGCGCCCGTAGTGCAGATCCGCGAGAGCCTCCCGGCAGGCACCTATCACCTGCGCGTCGAGATTCAGGACCGCGAGTCGGGCAAGGTGACGTCGGCGTCGACGCCGCTGACGGTCGTCGAGCCGATCAGCGGGTTGACAGCCGGGGCGACGGCGGCCGCGCGCGGCGAAGCCGGCGTGCTTCGCGCGCCGTCGTGAGGCATGTTGGCTTCGGGGAAGATCAGGCACCGGCCGAGGCCGTACTCGATCCCAGACGCCGTAAGCGCTGACAATAGCGGGACTTGCGACGCGCGCGCCCGATTCCACCTGCCCTCAACTCGCGACGACGCTGAATACCCAATCCAGGCCTCCGTCTCCACATTGCGGCCTGGCCCGACGCGATCCCAGGCACTCCGTTCGCGCCGACAAAAATTGAAACCAGATCGCACGACTTCTTTCGACGACGCTAGAATATCAGGGTGAACTGCAGCGAACCGTCGTGACGATGCAGCGGCACCGGACGGTCGATGGCGGCGAACGCATCCGTGCACGGTGCCGAACAACAGCGCGACGGGACGCCGAAGTTCATGTTCTGGGGGGAACAGATCTAACACCGCGCCGACAGTCAGGCACATGCGCCACCGCGCGTGTGGGCCGCGAGAGTACATGCCAACGAAGGGCACGAGTTTCGATTCGCGCGGCTCTCTCTCGCGGCGGCGGTCGCAGATGCGTGGATCCTCGCGATCACGGCGAGAAGTCAGCTCGAGATCGACCGCGAGCTCCTCCAGGCCGAGGAGTTCACGGCGCGGGTGACGCGAGACAAGATCGAGGTCGGCGCGTCGACGCAACTCGAGGCCGATGTCGCCGAAGCAAACCTCCTCCTCGCCGAGGACGCGGTCCGCCAGAGCGAGCTCGCTCTCGTCGAGGCGCAGAAGGCTCTCGAAATCCTCCTCGGCCGCTATCCCGCATCCGAGGTCTCCATCGCCGAATCGCTTCCCGTGCTTCCGCCGGATCCGCCCGTCGGAATCCCATCGGAGCTCCTCGAGCGGCGACCGGACATCCTCGCGGCGAGCGGACGCGTGCGAGCGTCGTTTCACGACGTCGAGGCGGCACGAGGAGCGAGGCTTCCACGCGTCACGTTGACGGCCTCCCTCGGCACGCTCCTCGACCCGACCTCGACGATCTGGTCGCTCGGCTCGAAC
>CAZNDQ010000070.1:0-12161 GCA_964571825.1 uncultured Planctomycetales bacterium
GGACATCATCAAGCTGCACGGCGGCGAGCCGGCCAACTTCCTCGACGTCGGCGGCAGCGTGACGAAGGAAGGGGCGATCGAGGCCTTTCGCATCATCCTCAGCGACGAAAAAGTCCGCGGCATACTCGTCAACATTTTCGGCGGCATTGCCAAGTGTGACACGATCGCGGAGGCGCTGATCGCGGCCGCCCGGGAGGTTGGGTTCCGGGTACCCGTGGTGGTGCGGCTGGAGGGAACCAACGTCGAACGCGCGCGGAAGCTATTAGCCGAGGCCGCGATTCCCGATCTCGTCGCGGCCGATGACCTAACTGACGCCGCGGCAAAGGTTTGCAGCACGGTAGCTTGATGGGGCCGGACCTCCCCGGAGCCGCGGGCCGTCGGATTTTTCGCTCGCGCCGGCGATTTTGGTATTGAATTCGGCGGGCCCGGCCGGTATAAAGGCGGCATGGGAGAGAGTAGAGGCATCACCTCATCGGTGTGATTCCCCTGCTCACAGGATAGCTTTCCAGCGGCAGTCGTTGTTTCTTGCGCTTTGTGCGCCGGGAGCGGCGGACTGGTTGTTGCGGCCGGCGGCAGGTCCGTGCGGCTGCGGAGATATCCGGCCTGGCAGCCCCGCGAGATTTTCGCGTCCGGCCGCCGCCGGAATGAGCACTCGGTGTCCGAGGGTAGGGAGAGAGAGTCCCCACCTGTCGACACCCGACTGGCTGAGTTGATCGAACGCATGGCGCGCGCACTGCGCGACACGGCTTGCGGACGGGGCCCACGCATTTGTGGACTCATGCCGCGAGAACGGTGTACGTGATCACGCCAAGCCGTGCGGTCTGGACCGTCCGTCAGCGCGCAAGGTGCGCCGGCGACAGGGGAGAGAGAGAATGCGAGTTCGTTGTACAAAAGCATGCAGGGCTCTTTTTTTCGGCGTCGCGCTGGCGGGCCTGCTCACCGGCGCCCGGTCGGCGTCGGCGATACCAGTTTCGCTGCAGGACCTGATCGACAATGACGGCACGCTGTTCTCGTCGAACGGACTGGTGAAGTTCACCGACTTCGCCTATTCCGATCCGAGCGGCCTGACGCCGGCGAACGCGGTGTTTCTCGACGAAGACCCGAACTGCCCGGGCGGATTCCGGGTGCAGGGGTCGTGGCAGGGCGCGGCCGGGACCAGTCAGGACATCATCCTCGAGTTCACGGCGATGAGCGTGACCGGCGCGCCGTTTATCGGCGTGAAATCGAAGCTGGGAATCGCCCACGCGCAGGGGATCGAGGCGGGCGAGCCGGAGAACCGGTCGATCGTTTCCATCATCGAGCGCGTACAGGAAGTTGACAATCCGAATCCGCCGCTGGGCAAGCTGGCCGTGTTCCTCCAGTCCGGCTGGGAGCTGTTCCCCAATCAGCGGTCGCAGTTCATGGACTCGATGGAACTCAGCCCGGACTTGCAGTTGACGATGCTCCGCATCCGCAAGGACCTGGGCATCAACACGGTGGACGACTCCAACGTCCCGGACAAAGACACGGACATGGACGGTGTCGCCGACCTGATTCGGCCGGGGTTCGCCGGCGTGTCGGAGTTCAAGCAGGATTTCATGGTGCCGGAGCCGGGTACGCTGGTGTTGCTGGCGTGCGGGCTCATGCTGCTCAATTTCAGGCGGAGAGCATAAACCTCCGCAACCACCGTACGGGAGAGAGAAGAACGTCAGGCCGGAGTGGCTTTGAGGAGCCGCTGCGGCCTTTCGTGCTTTCCGGCAACGCGCGCCGCGCCGTCAGATGCGGTCCTCCGCAACCGCGGTCGCCGGTCGCGATTCCCCCGCCGGCTCGTCGAGCGAATGGGCGATCTCGTCGTACGTCCGCACCGGAATGATGTCGATCCGCAGCAGCTCCGCCAGTTCTGCGATGTCCGCCGCCAGGCTGCCGAGCACGTCGCGAAACACCTCGCGTGAAAGCCCGATCAGGTTCATCGCCGCCCGGCACACGTCGCGGATCAGCTCGTGATCGTCCGGCACCTGGCAGAGCAGACGCGAAATCACGCTCGAACCGTTCACGAGCCGCGCCAGCAGCGCGTGCCCGGCCGGCACGTCCGCCGGCGGCAGCACCTCGTGATGGTAGCGTACGGCGTTGACGATCGACTCCGGCAGTTGCCAGTACTCGAGCAGCACGGCCGACACTTCGCTATGCACCACGTCCACGCACTCGCGTTCGACCTTGAGGAAGTTCCGGCCGGTCAGTGGAGCATAGGCCGCGGCCGCCGCGCGATAGTCCTCCTCCACCGCCTCCGCCAGAATCATCACCCCTACGTCCGCGAACAGCCCCGCCAGAAACGCCTCGTCCCGCTGCTGCGGACAGATGTGCGCCGCAAACTGCGCCGCCAGCACGCCCGTCGCCAGCGACCGCCGCCAGTAATAGGCCGTGTCAACGAGCGGCGGCGTATGCTGCGCAATCTTGTCGATCATGTAGCGGCCCAGCACGAGCGAACGCACGCGCTTCACCCCGAGCAACACCAGTGCATACCGCAGCGAAGTCACCTTGCGCGACATGCCGAACAGCGCCGAGTTCGCCAGCCGCAGGATTTCGCCCGCCATGCCCGGATCGGTGCTGAGCACCTCAACCAGTTGGTCGTGCGTGAAGTCGGGCGACTGAGTCAGCTCAAGAAAGCGCACCGCAACCTGCGGCAGCGTTGGAATCGCCGCCGAGCGCTTGATCAGTTCGAGCGTGTCGTTCAACATCTTCGACACCCTGCCCGCCAGGTCGTCCGCTAACGTGGCCTGGTTCGCGTGAGAAACGTTAGAAAGTCTCACTTCAACGCATTGACATACCCCGGCCGGACGGTATTTCACCGGTTTCCGGGCGCATGTAGATCGGTGGGATTGCTGCACCGCTGGAGTTCGCCCTCAACGTCGCCCCCCACCTGGGCATGGGAAACAGGCAGCACACCGGCTACTGCCGTCATCTGCATCCTGAAGTCGACGATTCAGCGTCGCCTGCGCAGCGCCGCCCGCCGATAATCCGCGATGAGCAGGATTACTCGCCCTCCCGCTCAGGTCGAATTCTCACCGCCACCTCAATTCCGCAACACCGAAACGAATTGACCGGCGCGCATTGCACCGCGCTTGCGTCAGCCCCGAGCCATGCCCTATACTCGCCCGCGGGCCAGTTTGCGCCGGCACCGAAGCGGGTGCGGACACACCTCAATCGATTCGCCGGCATGATTTATCCTTTCGGGTCAGTGCATAGAGCTAGTCTTCCGATCTGGTGCGTACATTCAGCGATTGCGATGACGCCCGAGCGCGCGAATTCGGGCCCGCTTTGCATTTTTTTTCCACGGCGCCCGAGCCGCTGCCAAGCGAATCACGATCAGCCGCCGCCACCGGATCAAGGACCGGAAAGTGAGCAGGGCTTTGACATCGCACCAAACGCAGACCGTTCCCCCCGCACCGGACACCACTGCCGACGCGCTGCACGACGTCGTCAACGTCCTGCTGGTCATCGGCGCGGAATGTGAACTGGCGGTGCGGGAGGTTCCGCCGGTCCACCCGGCCCGGGCACATCTCGACAACGTCGAATACCTGACGGAACGCGCCTCGGCGATCACCAAAGGCCTTCTGCTGTTGAACACCGGCCCGGCCGGCCCGCGTGTGTCGCAACTCCCGCTGAGACGCCTGACCGCCACCTGCGCCGCATCGATCCGCGACATGCTGCGCCTCCCGGTGCAGATCGCCGAGCACGACAGGCACCTGGACGAACTGATGGTGAATGTAGACGAGATTCGATTTCGGACGGGAATCTGCGTGCTGGCATTCTGCGTGCTGGACGGGCTGCCGCCGGGATACCCGCGCTCGTTGTCCATTCGCCCTTCGGCGCAGGCTGCCGTGCGCAGCGGGCCCTGCGTGGAGCTGGAAATCGGGGCCAACGCGCGCGAGACGGCAAACGATTGTCCTGAACGGTCCGAAACACGAACGCGCCAGGATGAGAGCGCGAACCGTGGTCTGGGACTATCGCTCGCCCGCGAGATCATCTCGCGCCAGGGCGGCGAAGTACTCGGGCGTTCCACGGATTCGGGCACGCGTTTTCTCGTCCGGCTGCCGTTCGGCAGCTGAGCCGGCGCGGCGGGACCGCGCCGATCCGCTGCCGGCGCGGAGGCGACCATCTCCCACGAATAAGGGACCGGCCGCCGGCAGCCGCGGAGGTTACAGACCAGTTATACGCAATACACTTGAGGTTTGAATGGTTCAAACCGATAATCGAACGGGGCCCAGTATCGCGAGGGAGACCTCGCAGGGGAGAATGACCCATGATTCCCCAGCGCGCCCTGCCGCCCTCCTCACAGGGTTTCTCAAATCACGGCACGCGTGTCCTGATCGTTGACGATCATTGCCTGGTGCGCGAATCCCTCGCCACACGGTTGAACAGCGAGGCCGACATCGAGGTCGTCGGCACCGCGGGCGACGCGGCCGAGGCCGTCTCCCTCGCGCTCGTGCTCAACCCAAACGTCATCCTCATGGACATCCGCATGCCGGGCCTCTCCTGCTTCGACGCCGTGCGCACGCTCGATCAGCAGCGCCCCGACGCACGCGTGCTCTTTCTCTCCGCGCACTGCCTCGACGGGTACATCGAGGAAGCGCTCCAGCTCAACGCCTGGGGTTACGTCAGCAAGCAGGCCAACGTCGACTGCCTCCTCCGCGCCATCCGTGCCGTACATCAGGGCAACCGCTTCTACTCGCCCGAGGTGGAGGAACGCTTCGGACGCCCGCCGCGCCAGGGTGCCGACAAACGCCCCGTGACGCGCGTCTCGCTCCTCACCCAGCGCGAACGCGACGTGCTGCGCTATGTCTCCGGCGGACTCAGCGCCAAGCAGATCGCCGCGCTGTTGCACATCAGCGTGCGCACCGTCGACCGCCACCGCGCCAACATCATGGACAAGCTCGACATCCACGACCGCGTCGAGCTGGCCGGCTTCGCCTACCGCGAGGGAATCGCCCAGCCCTGATCAGCCGATAAACCGAAAAACTCGCTCCACTCCACGGCGGTCGCGGCCAATCCCCGGTCTGCGACATCTCCCGCAGGTCGCTGGAGAGATTCCGCATCGCATCCTGCACTTCACCAGCCGCGGCCACGCGCGAGGCATCGCCGACGCCGCCACCGCGCCGAATCCGCCACTGGAACCTGAATTGCCGGACACCGGACAGCGGCGCCCCGCCGTAGCGGATGGGGTGTGCGCCAAGCGGGTCGTCGGACGACACGAACGGGCGGCCCGTCAACCTTGAGCTTGACAGACGGCGCGGAGAAAGTGGCGGCGGGCGATGGCTCGGGTCGAACAGGGTGATTTGGCGATCGAGCTGGACGGCGACGGCTTCTTGCGCCGGCCGGAGTGCTGGTGCGAAGCGCTCGCCCGGCAGATGGCACCGGCGGAGGGAATCGAGGAACTGACCGAGCGGCACTGGGCTGTGATTCGGTACATCCGCGCCTTCCACGCGGCCTACGGCGTGGCGCCCATGATCCGCAAGATCTGCCGCGAGACCGGCCTGAGCGTGCGCGAACTGTACGAGATGTTCCCGACCGGCCCGGCACGCGGCGCTTGCAAGCTGGCGGGCCTTCCCCGGCCGACCGGCTGCGTTTGAGCGCAACCAGAGCGCCGCAGCCAGGATCATCACGTCCCGTGCGAGACCCGCCCGTAGGTGAGCAGGCGCCAGACGTACTCGAGCGGCCCCAGCCGGAACCGCTTCAACCACAGCGGCGCGACCAGCAGCAACAGCGCCCAGATCGGCACCACCACAAGCCAGAGCTGCATCCGGTCGAACCGACCGAACCAGCCGAGTCCATATCCGCAGAAGAGCAGGCTGCAGATCACGCTCTGAGTGATGTAACAACTCAGCGCCGTGCGGCCGACAGCAGAGACGCAGCGCAGGAGCGATGAATCGCGGAATCGTGCATATGCCACGGCCGCCAGCCACACGTATCCGGCGCTGACGCCGAGGTTCCCCAGCCCGTAGAAACACTCGGCAAAGGTGGCGCCGGCATACCCGCCGATCCCGCCGGCCTGCAGCACAATCGAGGCGGCCTGCAACGCACCGCCCAGCACAAAACCGAGCATTCCGACGCGCGTGAAGGCGCGCAGGTTCGCCTCCGGGCGGATGAACCCGCCCTGTTTGGCCAATGACATCCCGATCAAGAACACGCCGAGGATGTGCCAGCAGTAGTAGACGAGCACGGTGGCCAGCTCGAACGTCCAGACGATCAGGCGGAAGACGCAGACCTCGCGGAAGCTGCCGTTACGATAAGTGTACTGCTCGAGTTCGGGGCCGAAGTGCTTCATCCGCTCGCGGAAGGTCATCTGCGGGAACGCATCGACCGGCGCAGCGCGGTGCTGCGTGCTGGGGAACGCCCGTTCGATGCGCGCGCGGACTTCGGGGCGGTCCTGCACGACGAGCAGTGCTGCCCCGATGAGGAACTGCACGACGGCCGGGACGAGGATGAGGGCGATGCCGATGCGGCGGAGGGTGCGCGCGGAGCGGTTGACCAGCAGCACGGCAACGATGCCGCAAAGAGCGTAGAAGAAGAGAATGTCGCCCATCCAGAGCAGCGCTACGTGGGCGAGGCCGATGAGGGCGAGAACGCTCAGCCGGCGGGCGATCACCGGACCGAACCGCCGTCCGGCGGCGGTGCAGTCGCGGTGAATGAGCGCGAGGCCGACGCCGAAGAGCAGCGTGAAGAGATTGAGCCACTGGAGCGAGAAGAAGAAGTGCGTGATGTAGTGGGCGAGCGGCTCGCGCCAGCCCGAAGCGGTCGCCCAGTACGGCCGGTCAGCCGCCGAGTTGGGAATCGCATACAGCGGGATGTTGGCGAGGAGGATGCCGAGGATGGCGAAACCGCGCAGCACGTCGAGAAATCCATACCGCTCCCGCGCGGCGGACGAGGTCATTCGAGCTGTACGCTCAGCACGGGGCGGTTCGGAGGAAGTCGGTGCGGCCGGGGGTGGCTTCTGCATGACGGGTAGCGTGCGGAGCGCGACGGGCAAACGCAAGCGCGACCGACACCCACGCAGCGACTACGCGCGGCGGAGGCGGAGAGAATTGAGAACGACGGAGAGGGAGCTGAACATCATGGCGGCGGCGGCAATCTCGGGGCGGACGTGCCCAAGCGCCGCCAGCGGCAGCGCCGCCAGGTTGTAGGCGAAGGCCCAGAAGAGGTTCTGGCGGATGACGGCCGCGGCGCGCCGCGCCAGCCGGATCGCATCGGGCACGAGCAGCAGATTGTCCGAGACCAGGGAGATGCCGGCGGCGGCGTTGGCGACGTCGGTTCCGGCGGCGATGGCGATGCCGACGTCGGCGCGGGCGAGGGCGGGGGCGTCGTTGATGCCGTCGCCGACCATGGCGACGCGCGCCCCCTGCTGCTGGAGCTGCTTGATGTGCCGCGCCTTCGCCTCCGGCGACAGCTCGGCGTGGATGTGCGCGATGCCGCACTGCGCGCCGATCGCCATCGCCACGCGGCGGTGGTCGCCGGTCAGCAGCACGCAGCCGATCTCCATGTTCGTCAGTTCGGTGATCACCGCGCCGATCCGCGGCCGCAGCCTGTCCGACAGCGCGATCAGCCCGGCGATCTTCTCGTTGACGACGACGAGCACGACGGTCTTGCCGTCGGCCGATAGCTGCGTCAGCCGGTCCTGCACCGGCTCGAGGTCGATGTGCCGGCTCTCGAGGAACTTGGCCGCCCCGACCCACACGTCGTCCTCGCCGATCCGCGCCCGCACACCCAGCCCGGCAAACGTCTGCACGTGCGCCGGCTCGATCGGCTCGACGTCCCACTCGCGCGCCTTGACGCGGATCGCCTCCGCCAGCGGATGCTGCGCGTACATCTCGGCCGACGCCGCCAGCGTCAGCACCTCGCGCTCATTGAGCGTTGCCGGGCCCGTCGGGTCGTCGATCACGCGCGCCACCGTCATCCGCCCGGTCGTCAGCGTGCCGGTCTTGTCAAAGGCGACGATATCGACGTTTCCCGCGGCCTCCAGCGCCGCCGCGTCGCGCACGAGAATGCCGCGCTGCGCCGCCCGCCCGGTAACCACCATCACCGCCGTCGGCGTAGCCAGCCCCAGCGCACACGGACAGGCCACCACGAGCACGGCGATCATCGCCGTCAGCCCGCGCAGCGCCGCCTGTTCGCCGCCGGCAAACAGCCACGACCCCAGGGTGACCAGCGCCAGCAGCACCACGACCGGCACGAACACCCCCGCCACGCGGTCGGCGATCCGCTGCGCCCGCGTGCGGCCCGATTGCGCCTCCTCCACGGCGCGGACGATCCGCGCCACCGCCGAGTTTTCCCCCGTCGCCGTCGTCTCGATCGTCAACAGCCCGACCGCGACCAGCGTCCCGCCGAAGACCGCATCCCCGACCTTGTGGTCGATCGGCACCGCTTCGCCCGTGAGCATCGACTCATCGACGGCGCCTTCGCCTTCGATGATCCGCCCGTCCACCGGCACGTAAGTGTGCGCAGGGACGCGGACGCGGTCGCCGACGCGCAGCTCGTCCACGCTCACTTCCTCGACGTGCCCGTTGTGCAGGCGCAGCGCCGTGCGCGGCGTGCGAGCGACGAGCGCCGCGACGGCCGACGCGGCGCCGGCCTTGGCCCGCGCCTCCAGAAACCGTCCGACGTTGATGAACATCAGGATCATGGCCGCCGCGCCGAAGTGCAGCTCGTGCGGCGACTGGCCCGCGGCGCGCCCGACGATCCACAGCACGATGCTGCCGGCGACGGCCGAGACAACCCCCAGCGCGATCAGCACGTCCATGTTGGCCGTACGGTGCCGCACCGCGCGCCAGGCCCCGAGCAGGATCGGCCGCCCCGCCACCGTGAACAGCATCGCCGCCGTCAACGCCAATTCGACCAGTGTGATCAACCCGCGCGCGAGCGGCGAGCCGTGCAGCAGCGGGCCCAGCACGTGGTGCAACGCCATCGCCGGCAGGCCAAGTGCGAGCGAGAGGGACAGCGCGCGGCGTTGCTCGCTCGTCTGCGGTGCCGGCGCTGCGCTGCCCGCGGCCGCACGACGCATCGACCCGTTGCCGTCGATCGGCCGGGCGCCGTAGCCGACGCGCCGCACCGCCTCGAGCAGCAGGTCCACCGGCATCCCCGCGTTGCTCACCTCAACGCGGGCGCGCTGCGTCGCCAGATTGACCGAGGCGTCGAGCACGCCCGGCACGTCGGCCAGCGCACGCTGCACCGACTGCACGCAACTGCCGCAGTGCATACCTTCCACCTGCAAGTCGATGCGATTGGCTGTCGGTGTTTGCGTCATGCCGGTATGCGGATTCCTCGACACATCATTCGGCAGGGCGCGGCGGAGGGATTATCAGAACCGCGCCGCCACGGGCATTCTCCGGCCCGTGCCGAACGCACGCGACGTCACCTTGAGCCCCTGTGCCGCCTGCTTCCGCTTGTACTCGCTGCGGTCCACCATGCGGATCACGTCGCGCAGCACCTGTTCACGATACCCCGGTTCGCCCTGCAGTTGCCGGGCCATGTGCTCGAACGATTCGTCCTGCTCGACGTACAGTTGCAGAATCTTATCGAGCAGCGGGTAGGGCGGCAGCGTGTCCTGGTCCGTCTGGTCCGGACGCAGCTCGGCCGACGGCACCTTGGTCAGCGTCCGCCGCGGGATCACCTCGCGGCCCGCCCGGCGATTGATCCGCTCCGCCAGACGGTACACCATCGTCTTCGGAACGTCGCTGATTACGGCCAGCCCGCCGCACATGTCGCCGTACATCGTGCAGTAGCCGACCGCCAGTTCGCTCTTGTTGCCCGTCGTCAACAGCAGCCAGCCGAACTTGTTCGACATCGCCATCAGGATCGAGCCGCGTATCCGCGCCTGGAGGTTCTCCTCCGTCACGTCCGGCGCCCGACCGGCAAAGGCTGGGGCCAGCTCCCGCTCGTACGCCTCGTGCAGTGGCTTGATCGGCACGACGCGGTAGTCGATCTCCAGCGCGCGGGCCGTCTGCTCCGCGTCCTCGAGGCTGTGCGCGCTGCTGTAGCGCGAGGGCATGGCCAGTCCGTGCACGCATTGCGACCCCAGCGCTGCCGCCGCGACCGCCGCCGTCAGCGCCGAGTCGACGCCGCCGGACAGCCCGACCACGACCTCGCGAAAGCCGCACTTGCGCACGTAGTCGCGCGTGCCGAGAATCAGCGCGTCGAGCACCTGATCCTCGTCGTCGCCGACGGACTCTTTGCGGCCGGTCGGCGTGCCGCCCGCCGGCAGCTCGACGACCAGCAGGTCCTCCTCGAACAGCCTCGCCCGCGCCGCCAATTGCCCGTCGGCGCCGAAGGCGGCGCTGCCACCGTCAAAGATCAACTCGTCGTTGCCGCCGACCTGATTGACAAACAGCAGCGGCACGCGATGCCGCGCAATCTGCGGCGAAAACAGCTCGACCCGCGCGCGCGGCTTGCCCAGCCAGAACGGCGAGGCGCTGATGTTGATCAGCAGGTCCGCCCCGGCGCGCACCAGCGTCTCGATCGGATCCTGCGAGTAGATGCGGCGACCCCAGATGCGCTCCTCATTCCAGATGTCTTCGCAGATCGTCACCCCCAGCCGGAGTGTGCGCCCGTCGGACAGCGGCAGCCTGCCGATCTGCGCGTCGCGCCCGGGCTCGAAATAGCGGAATTCGTCGAAGACGTCGTACTCGGGCAGCAGGGTCTTGTGGTGGACGCTGAGGACGCGGCCGTCGGCGCACAGCGCCGCCGAGTTGTGCAGCGGCCGGCCGACCGGCTGCTCGTTCGCCGCCACAAAACCGATCAGCGCGGCGATGCCCCGGCATTCCGCCGCCAGCGCCTCCACCGCGCGGCGGTTCTTTTCCACCAGCCAGCGCTTCTGCAGCAGATCGCGGGGGGGATATCCGAGCACCGACAGTTCGGGAAAAACCACCAGATCGACGGTTTGTGCGCGCGCGCGGCGCAATTCGGCCCGGATTCGCTCGCAGTTGCCCTCGACGTCCCCCACCACCGGATTGGTTTGCGCCAGCGCCGCCCGCATCGTCGCCCTCGTGGCCGCCGCCCCGGACGACCGTTCAGCGGATGTTAGCTGATTGTCGGGGTGGGTTCGAGTCGCGGACTCCTCGCGCGTTCCCCAAGACGGGCAGCCCAAGCGCGCTACTTCTCGTTGCCAGTCGAACGCAAATCCATCCGGCAGCGCGAGTTGCGCGCAAAAAGACAGGGTCAGCAGCGCCTTCCTTGTTCGGGCCGGAGGGGAGGGTTCAACGGAAGGCTTTTGTGCTACTGACCCTTTCGCAGTTCGTCGGATGTCTGGCAACATCCGATGGTTCAGCTCTCGCTCGTATCGCTTGCATGCCTCGTGCCGCGTTTCACAAAAAGCGTCGGCCGCCGCCTGCCGGTCGCACTAAGTTCGTAACCCGATGCCAACAAAGGAATTACAGCGGTCGTCGTCGGCCTGCCGCGCCGAGCGCCGCGGCGACTGGGACCTCGGTGGGTCCGAATTGCCTCCCGCCCGTGTGGGAAGCTCCTCACGCGAAGTGGAGGACCACGCACCCTGTTTGGACTGTGAGGTCCGACAATGCACATTCGCACCGCTCCGCGGCGTTTGCGCAGTTTCGCCTTGTGCAAATTGCGATCGCGCCGACGCCGCTTTCCCCCTGCCGCGCCACCCCGTAAGCTGCCCCGCGCATGGGGACCCAACCATTCACCTACGCCCAGGCCGGCGTCAACATCGCTGCCAACGACGAGATGGTCGAGCGGATCCGCGCCTCGATGCAGCGGACCTACGGGCCGCGCGTGCTCGACGCCCACGGCTCTTTCGCCGGGCTGCTCCGCCTCGACTACGACGAAAAGCTGTTCAAGAAGAACTATCGCCAGCCGGTGCTCGTCGGCTGCACCGACGGCGTCGGAACGAAAGTGCTCGTCGCGGTGCAGCTTCGCCGCTTCGATACGATCGGCATCGACCTCGTGGCGATGAACGTCAACGACTTGATCACCGTTGGCGCCGAGCCGCTCTTCTTTCTCGACTACGTCGCGCTGCACCGCCTCGACCCCGAGTTTGTCGCGACGGTCGTCGACGGCATCTCCACCGGCTGCCGCGAGGCCGGCTGCGCGCTGCTCGGCGGCGAGACCGCCGAGATGCCCGACCTCTACGCGCGCGACCATTTCGACCTGGCCGGGTTTTCCGTCGGCGTCGTCGA
>CAZNDQ010000071.1:0-12131 GCA_964571825.1 uncultured Planctomycetales bacterium
AGTTGTAGTCACAGGTGATGCCGCCGAGGGGGTCGCCCTGCTCGCCGGCGTCGCTGATGCCGTCGCCGCAGCTCATGCGCTAGTAGAACTGACAGTTGGGGTCGCAGGTGACGCCGTCGGGGGGGTCGCAGTCTTCGCCGGGGTCGACGACGCCGTCGCCGCAGAAGCCGCCTTTGTCGGGGAAGCAGGCAATGTCCAGCAGGCCGGTGCCGTTGTCGCTGACGAAGCCGCCGACGCGGATGAGAAGATTCTGTCCCGCGCTGACGTCCACCTGCACCTGAGACTGCAGGCCGCAGGAATCGTTGTTGCAGGCGAGGAGCGTCTGGGGGGGGCAGCCGCCGTCGTACACGGAGACATGCGTGTCGTAGGTTGCGGCGCAGAGGTTGATGATGACCTCGCCGGTGCAATCGGCGAAATGTTGGAACCAGATGTCGTCGAACGTGGTGCCCTGCGGGCAGTCGCCGAGCGGGCCGTCGGTGGTGGCGCCGATGGTGCTGAAGGGGGTCTGGCCACCGAAGACCTGAATGGCGTTTGCACAATCGTCGTTGGACGGCCCGCCGCCGCCGCAGATTCCGGGAAAGCAGGTGGTGAAGTCGCCCTGATAGATGCCGCCCATGTTGCCGCAGTCGGTCTGGGTGAACTCGACGCAGTTGTTGTCGGGGAGGCAGCAGGCGCCGAGGACGCCGCCGCGCGTGCCCTTGGACGGTTTGGCGGTGTCAGCGGGCTTGGCGCTGAGCGAGGCGAGGAGTTTGCGCGGGTCGGTCTTCTGGGCGGCGGGCGGCGCGTCGCCGACGAGCTGGGAGGAGGGGGCCACCTGTTTGGTCGCGGCGGGCTGCGCGGCCGCGGGGGCAGTCGCCTCGGACGAGGACTTCGATTCCTTCGGCTCGGCGGGCGCCAGGGCGCGGACGGTGGAGGCGGCGCCGAGGGCAAGCAGCGCGAGGACGGCGACCGCGCGGATGGCGGTGAGTCCGCGTCGAGGGGGATCGGCAAGATGACCGTCGCGCCGGGAGTCGCGTGTTGCACGGAGCATTGAGATGGCCTCCTTCCGCGCCGAGGTTCGGGAGCAGAGCGACCGTGTGTTTGCCGCAGCAGACTTGGGGAGATGCTCTCGTCCGATTGTAAACGGGAGCCCTACGCAGGTTACCGGCCCTGCCGAGGTCGAATCTAACGCGGGCTGCAACGAAATGGAAGTAAAAAATCCCGCTCCGCTTCAAGGGAGGCGCGGGCGAGGTCGTTGCGAGGACGCGACAGGTTTCACGCGGTCGATCATTCGAGGCAGTCGGGCGGGGTGGGCGGCGCGGTGCTGCCAAAGAGATAGGAGAATGTCTGCCAGTCAAAGAGGTTAATCGCGCCGTCGCCGGTCAGGTCGGCGCAGGCGTAAGCTCCCGGGGAGCAGTCCGAACTCGGGGCGGCGGCGCCGAAGCAGGCGGCGAAGATGCTGAAGTCGAAGATATCGACCTGGCCGTCGCCGTTCAGATCGCCGCAGCCGCGCGAGCAGGGGGGGTTGAGGCGGAGATTGCGGGCGAGGTGGCCGGTGAAGGCGATGACGGCGTTGGAGTGCTGCGAGCGGTAGACGGTGGGGTTGAGGTTGGGGTCGGTGACGGCGAACTGGGTGATGGCGGCGGCGACGGCGTGGACGGTGGGGTGGACGCGGCCGGTGACGACCCAGCCGTCGTAGATCAGCCCCCACTCCCAGGGGCCGCGGTTGCTGCCGGGGACGGGGCCGTTGTCGCCGGTGTGGTAGTTGGTGATGCGGGGGTCGGTAAAGGAGCCGTTCCACATGACGGCGACGAGGTTGTTGCCGACGCGGCGAAGGTCGTTGTCGTTGAAGACGATGCCGGCGCGGGCGCAGGTGTCGATGAACATCGGCTCGCGTGCGGTGTGGGAGGTGTCGGCAGAGGTGATGGTAGGCCACATGTAGGAATCGAGTTGGTCGTCGTAGACGAGGACGGTGGTGATGAACTGCTGACAGAGGTTGGCCGCCTGCGTTCTGCGGCCGGTGTCGCCTCTGGCGGCGTAGATGTCGGCGAGGATTCTGGCGGTCATGCTGGCCTTGTCGCTCCAGTTGGGCAGCGCTTCGAGCCAGATGTTCTGGTAGTGGGTGATGAGCCACTTGTCGATGATGTGGTTCTCGACGAAATCGAGCAGGGCGTTGGCGCGCGCGCCGTAGACGGGGTTGAGCGAGGGCGAGGTGAGGATGATCCGCGCGAGGCGGGCGATGCAGACGGAGCCCTGAAGGTCGTAAAGGAAGACGTCGGGGCGTCCGTCGCTGGGGGGCACACCGTTGACGGAGCCGTCCCACTCGGGGTGGCCGTCGCCGTTCCGATCGAGCCAGGCGGCGGCGACCATGTTCTCGCAGATGGTGAGTGCGAGCAGAAAATGGTCCTCGCGTCCGGTGGCCTCGAACATGGAGATGATCCCGTCGAGGGGGAGCTGGAGGCTGTAGTAGACGTGGCTGCGGCCGGTGACGGACCAGATGATGAGCTGTTCGCGTACCGGCCGGCCGTTGGTGTAGTAGTCGGGGCTGTTGAGGTATTCGAGAAAGAGATTTTGCAGAGCGTCGATCTCCGGGGTCGAGGCTAAGGCGGGAAAGGCGTTGACCCGTGGAGCGGGGTCGGCGGGCGCGGGCAGGGGCAGGGCCGCGACGGCCGGCGGCGGGAGGGGCGGGCTGAGCGAGAAGAGGATCAACGTCCCAAGCGACCATCGGCGGGCGGAGGTGGCGCAGTGATCAGGCGGGGAGAAGCGAATGGGGTGCGGCATTCTGTGGGGTCCCTGTTCCGATAACCTTCGAGTCAGGTCAGTTTCGGGTTCGGGCGAATCCCTTCGCGATCGTACTCGTCATTGGAGTCCGCGCTCCCGCTGCGGTCGGGAGAGGCGTGATCTCGGCCTGGACACCCTATCTTATCAGCCGCCACCTGCGAGTAAAGAGGGGCGATAACAAATCTGTCTTGGCCGGAAGACTTTGTACCGAGACGAGGACGGATGGACGAAATCCCAGCGCGTTGTTGCTGATCTTCCTTATTGGCCATTGAGCCGTAGATTGCGCGCGAGGTTGCCGCCCATGGCCAGCACCTGGTTGTTGCTCTTGGAGCGGTCGACCGTCGGGTTGATCTGCGGGTTGGTCTGGGTGAGGTTGAAGATGGCGGTGCCGACGGCCTGCACGGAGTCATTGACCCGGCCGGTGGCGACCCAGCCGTCGAAAATCAGTCCCCATTCCCACGGTCCGCGGTTGCTGCCGGGGACCTGACCGTTGTCGCCGGTGTGGAAGTTGGTGATGCGGGGGTCGGCGAGCGAGCCATTCCACATCTTGAAGACGAGATTGTTGGCGACGCGGTTGACGTCGGTGTCGGTGAAGACGATGCCGGCCTCGGCGCAGGCATTGATGAACATGGCCTCGCGATTGGTGTGGGAGGTGTCGGGGGAGCCGATGGTGGGCCAGCTATAGCTGTCGAAGTTGGCGTCATAGACGAGCACGGTATTGGTGAACAACGTGGCGAACTCGGCGGCGAGGTCGCGGTGGGTCTGGCTGCCGGTGGCGAGGTGAATGTCGACGAGGATGCGGGTCATCATGCTGGCCTTGTCGCTCCAGTTGGTCAGCGCGCGGATCCAGATGAGCTGGTGATAGCCGTAGAGCCACTTGTCGACGATGTGGTTGTCGACGAAATCGAGCAGGGCCTGTCCGCGCTCGCCGTAGTGCTGCTCGAGGCGCGGCGTGGTGAGGATGATCCGGGCGAGTCGGGCGATGCCGACGGAGGCCTGCATGTCATAGAGGAAGACGTCGGGCTTTCCGTCGCTGGGCGGAACGCCATTGAGTGAGCCGTCCCACTCGGGGTGGCCGTCCATGTTCCGGTCCTGGTTGGCGGCGGCGACCATGTTCTCGCAGAGTTCGAGGGCGAGTTCGAAGTGGCGCTGGTATCCGGTGGCCTCGTAGAGGGCGATGAGACCCTCGAGCGGGCCCTGGAGGTTGTAATAGGTTGCGCTCAGGCCGGTGGTCGACCAGGCGATCAGGAAGTCGCGGTTGGGCTGGCCATTGGTGTAGTAATCGGGGTCGTCGAGCTGAGCCTGGCCGATGGCTTCGATGGCGAGGACGGCGGCGCTGAGATTCTGCGGGGGGAACGGATCGAGCTGTTCATCGACGGGAATCTGATCGTTGTCGTCGGACGTGTCGACGTTGTTATTGTCGCCGCCGCCGCCCCCGATGCCGTCGTTGTTTCCGCTATTGAGGATGACGCCGTTGACGAGTGAGGTCCCGCCGCTGCCGTCGCAACCGGCGAGCAGGAGGAGCATGAGGAGCGCGGCGCCGACGGCAGTCATCCGGCGCAGAGACTCCGCGCAGAGATGAACGCGGTTACGGACTTTCCCCTCCATCGAACCAACCCTCGGCGGCCCAACCGGTGGGCCGAATCCCCCCCGACTCGCAACAGCTTCGGGCGGACGCTCCCGCATCCGCACGCCGACCCACGTCGAGTTGCCGCAGCTGTCGCGTGTCGCATTGCGGTCGGGCCGCTCGGGTCTTCCTGTCCCCGGCGAAACCGGCCGCCTCGACAGCGCAAAGGTCCAATTCGCGGCGCACTCCGGCAAGCGAACTTGAGTTGGTTTCGTCAAATACTCACGAGGTCCGTGAATATGGGGACGCGGGCGCGGCGCGGTGGCCCGTTGGGCTGTGAGATTTGCGGACGCTCGGTGCGAAGCGGACGTGGCGCGGGCGACGTGGGTATTTTTTCGGTCGGGCGACGCGCGCGGGTCAGGGCGCGGCCGCGGCGGGCGGAGTGTGACAGGGCGGGGCATCGGCGCCGAGAGGCAGCGCGCGGCGGATGGTGATGCCGCCGAGCAGAATGACGAAGCACGCGGCGAGGCGAAAGACGCGCGCGCGCCAGAGCGGGCTGAGCAGCAGACCGCCGGCGCCGGTAGCGATCATGGAGGGGACGGTGCCGAGTCCGAAGGCGGTCATCAGCAGCAGGCCGGAGGTCATGCTGCCGGAGGCAAGGGCGAGGGCGAGGAAGGAGTAGACGAGTCCGCAGGGCAGGAAGCCGGTCATCAGTCCGGCGAGGAAGACGGCGAGTGGGCCGCGTGCGTCGAGGAAGTGGGCGCAGAGCGGCGCGAGCAGGCCGTGGCCGCCGGATGAGAGCCAGCGGACGCGCAGCACGCCGAGGACCGAAAGGCCGATGAGGAGCATCAGCGCGCCGGCGGCGAGGGAGAAAAGCTGCTGGGCGCTGATCATGGCGACGCGGTGCTGGGCGAACTGGAGGCCGGCGGTGCCGGCGCAGGCGCCGAGGAAGGCGTAGGTGGTGATGCGTCCGGCGCTGTAGAGGAGTTGGCGGGCGAGCATCGGCGCGGGGCGGCGCTCGGCGGCGCCAATGGCGACGGCGAAGCCGCCGCACATGCCGATGCAGTGGGCGGAACCGAGCAGGCCGCCAACGAAGGTGGGGACGAGTTCGATCATGCGGGCGGCTCCGCGGGGAAACGGTCGAGGCGCAACGAATTGGTGATGACGATGACGCTGCTGAGGACCATGGCGACGGCGGCGAGGACGGGGTTGAGGCGGCCGACGAGGGCGAGCGCCAGCCCGGCGAGGTTGTAAGCGAAGGCCCAGAAGAGATTCTGGCGGATGGTGCGGACGGCGCGGCGGGCGAGGGCGATGGTCCAGGGGAGGCGCGCGGGGTCGTCGCTCATCAGGCAGACGGCGGCGGACTCGCGGGCGACGTCGGTGCCGCTGCCCATGGCGATGCCGACGTCGGCGGCGGCGAGCGCGGGGGCGTCGTTGAGTCCGTCGCCGACCATGGCGACGGGGCCGAAGGCGCGGCGCGTTTCGTTCAGCACGCGGAGTTTGTCGGCGGGTGTGAGTTCGGCGAGCGCTTCGACGTCGAGGTCGTCGGCGAGGGCGGCGCCGCGCAGCGCGTGATCGCCGGTGAGCACGCGGACGTGGATGCCGAGGCGGCGCAGCGCGGTGAGCGCGGGGCGAATGGTCTGGCGCAGCGTTTCGCCGCAGCCGAAGAGGGCGCGGACGCGGCCGTCCCAGCCGACGCAGACGAGGCCGAGGCCGCGCGCGTGCGCGTCGCTGATGGCGGTGTCGAGGTATTCGTTGATGCTCAGGTTTCCTTCGCGCATGAGGGAGACGCTGCCGAGGCGGGCGGCGGATCCGTCGCCGCTGACGATGATTCCGCGGCCGGGGATGGTGCGGGCGGAACTGAAGGGCGCGGGCCGGACGCCGACCTGATGCGCGAGGCGGACGACGCCGCGAGAGAGGACGTGCGTCGAGTGCGCGCCGAGACCGGCGGCGACAGCGAGGATCTCGCGCGGGTCGTCGCGTGTCGGTTCGGCGAGCGTCCAGGTGGATATCGTGGGCTCGTCGGTGGTGAGGGTGCCGGTCTTGTCGAAGCAGACGGCGCGGAGGCGGGCGAGCGATTCGAGCGCGTCGCCGTCGCGGAAGAGGACGCCCTCGCGCGCGGCGCGGCCGAGGGCGACCCAGACGGCCATCGGCGTGGCGATGCCGAGGGCGCAGGGGCAGGCGATGAGCAGCACGGCCAGCGCGGAAAGGAGCGCTTCGTCGGGCCCGGCGCGGTGCCAGCCGAGCCCGCCGGCGAGGGCGGCGAGCACGACGACGAGCGGGACGAAGGCGGCGGCGATGCGGTCGGCGAGGCGCTCGTAGCGGCCTTTGGACTGTTTCGCGGCTTCGAGGAGTGCCATGAGGCGGCCGAGGGTGCTCTGCGCGCCGACGGCGGTGGCGCGGATCGTCAGCGTGCCGTCGAGGCTGACGGTGCCGGCGCGGACGGTGTCGCCGGGGGCGCGGACGATGGGGACGCTCTCGCCGGTGAGGAGTTGCTCGTTGACGTGGGCGTCGCCGTGTTCGATGACGCCGTCGACGGGGATGCACTGTCCGGCGGCGACGGTGGTGCGGTCGCCGGGTTGGACGTCGCGCGCGGGGAGGGTGAGGGATTGTCCGTCGCGCTGGACGGTGAGGGTGTCTGGGAGGAGGCGGCCGAGAGCGGCGACGGCGTCGGCGGCGCGGAGGCGCCCGGACGCTTCCAGCCAGCGGCCGAGGGTGAAGAGGACGAGGATCATGCAGGCGGTTTCGTAGTAGGTGGAGCCGGCGCCGCGGAGCGTGTTGAACGCCGAGTGCACGAAGGCGGCGGCGACGCCGAGGACGATGAGGGCGTCGGTGGCCATGACGCCGCGGCGCAGGCGGTTGATTGCATCGTCGAGGATGGGAACGCCGAGCAGGAAAAGCACGGGCGCGGTGAGGAGCAGCGCGAGGTGGCGGAGCAGGGCGAGCAGGCCGGCGTTGAGCGGTGCGTCGGCGGGTGCGGCGCGGCCGTAGACTTCGTGACCATAGAGGTACATCGAGCAGGTCATCACGCCCATGGTGAGGAAGATGGCAACGCCGAGGCGGGTAAGCATGAACGAGACGCGGCCCGCGTCGCCGCGCGCCTGGGTGATGCGCGCGGCGAGCGAGCAGCCGTAGCAGCAATAGAGCGGCGTCGCCGGGTCGAGGCGGGCGGCGCGGCGCGGCGAGAGCGTGACGGGCAGATGGCAGTAATTGCAGGCGGCGGTGCTCATGGCAGTTCCGCGGCGAGACGGCGCGGCGCCTGCATGCGCCAGGCGTCGCGCAGCAGGTCGGACACCTCGTCCCAATCGACGCGCGGCCGGTCGAGGCGGAGCGAGACCCAGCCGCTCCGGCCGAGGTAGGCGGGGACGTAATAGCGATCGGGATCGGCGGCGACGAGATCGCGCTGCTGCATGGGCGTCGATTTGCAGCAGAGGCAGACGCGGCCGTCGTCGTGGTGTTCGTGGAGGTAATAGGCGAAGGTCTTGCGGCGCACGCTCAGTGAGAGGTGGCGCTGGCCGGCGAGGGCGAGGTCCGTTTCCGGCAGGTTGTCGGCGAGCGCAATCAGTTTTTTCAGGCGCTGTTGATCGCGCGGGGGGATGTGCAGCGCCGCGGCCCGGTCGAGATAGCGGCGGAGGATGGCATCGGCTGCGGACATGACGGCGAGCATTGTATCGGGCCGATCACGCTGCGACGAGGAGGAGTGCGGTCAGAAGTAGTTCTTCGCCATGGGGATGGCGAACTTGATGAGGTACCAGACCATGCCGATCCAGAAAACGATCCACATGATGCGGACGAACCAGGGGATGTAGTGCGTGGTGTAGGTGTGGAAGCGGCGGTCGTCTTCGGGAGGCGCGTGGGCACTGTCGTGGATCGCGGGCGGCGGCTGTTCAGAGGGGTTCATTGCTGTCCTCGCTGTCTTCGGCGCGGCTTTCGAGCCGTTCGAGTTCGTTTTCGCGCTCGAGCATGGTGTACTTGGGCGCCTCCACGTCGCGGAACATGCCGTGGGCAATGGCCCAGGCGAGCAGGCAGAACATCCCGGCGGAAACGAGCAGGTAATTGGAGATGGGCAGGAGGGTGAAGCCGCCGCCCCTGTCGGCGGCGAGCGTGCGGAAGAACTGGACGAGCTTGTCGAGGAAGCCGAGGCCGCTGGGGATGAGGATGAGGACGAACATCGTCCACATGACAATGCGGCGCGTGCGCGAGGGCGGGCGGCGCGGGGTCAGCGGCGCGGAGGGAGCGTTCATGAGGCGTCCTCCCGCAGGGTGAGCGCGAGGCCGGCGGCCTGTGCGGGCGGCGGCGCGGGCGCGGGGTCCTGCGTCGGGCCGCCGGGGCCCTCGCCCAGCCAGTAGGGGTACTCGCGCAGCCAGCTTCCGAGCCACTGCACGTAGGTGATGATGGCGATCCCCTTCTCGTTGGGGTAGCCCTCAGCATCATAGAACCACGGATACTCGGGCATGACGGAGACGGGCACGACGCTGGTGGGCTTAAAGAAGTGGGCGAGGTGCCAGTCGTTGCTCTTGCGCGCGGCCTCGCGGATGAGGTCGGGTCCGACGCGGCGCGTGCCGAAGAGCACGGGGCGCTGCAGCACGTTCTGGTACTCGCGTGCGTGGGAGACGGGCCCCCAGCGGAGGTCCTCGTTGGAGACGGGGCGGATCTGCTGGCTGTGGCAGTGCCAGCAGGCCTCGGCCACGTAGATGCGGTGGCCGAGTTTGAGCGCCCGCGCGTACGATTCGGTGCTCACCTCACCATAGTGGCGCTGGAACTGCTCGGGGAACTTCTCGGCGAGGTCGACGAACTCGTGGATGATGCCCTCGGCGGCGAGCTGGTCGAGCGTCTTTTCCGGCTCGTCGAGGTAGATCGTCCACGGCAGCAGTCCCATGATGAGAAAGGCGAGGACGAAGAAGCCGACGCCGGCGATGACGAAGACGCCGGAGCGGCTCTCGAAGATGCCGGCGGGGGTCGCGGTCTGGTTCGTCTGCTTCGCCATGATTCACGCAGTGGCCAGCACGGGCTCGGCCGGAGCGGCCGGGCGCGGCAGCGGTCCGCGGCAGTGCCGCGCGGTCATATACACGTTCAGCAGAAAAATCGCCTGACCGGCGATGATGGCGACGCCGGTGAAGGTCCGCAGCAACCAGAAGGGCATCGAAGCGACGAGCGAGTCCTCCCACGGGGCGAGGTCGCGCCACTGGAATCCCTGGATCAGCCCGACGATGACGAGGTCGAAGAACATGACGAGCATGCCCACGCCGGTAAGCCAGAAGTGCCACTCGTTCCAGGCGGGGCGATACCAGCGCGCCGCGCCGATCACGCGCGGGAGCAGGTGCGTCATCACGCCGAGCATCCAGAAGCCGAAGACGCCGAACATGACGAGGTGCGAATGGCCGACGACCCAGTCGGTGAAGTGGATGATCTTCTGGAAGGTGAGCGTCACCTGGAAGGCGCACTGCAGGCAGGTGGTGAAGTAGAAGATCATGCCGGTATAGAACCAGCGGATGGGCAGGGAGGTGCGGAGGGCGTCGCCGCGGCCGCGGATGGTGGCGAAGAAGTTGATGATAACGGTGGTGACGACAAGTTCGACGGCGATGGTGGCGACGACGGCCCCGTACTGGAGGAACATGGGGATGGGGCTGTAGAGGAAATGGTGGATGCCGTTGAGGGGGTAGAAGAAGGCCAGGCCCCAGAAGCCGACGAGCGAGAGGCCGTGGCTCCAGACGGGCTTGCGCAGGATGATCGGCACGAAGTAGTACATCAGGCCCCAGCCGATGGGGGTGACAAAGAGGCCGACGAGGTCGTGGATGAAGAGGCCGATGATGGCACCGGCCGCGGCGCCGCCGACGAAATACTGCGGGAAGAAGTTGCCCATCGCATAGACGAGGATGGTCCAGATGAAGGCGGCGATGAAATACCAGAGGGTGACGTACATCGGGCCGGTGGTGCGGAGGATGGGCGTCAGAAAGTTGGCGGCGACGAGGACGAGGCCGACGAGGGCCAGCGGATCGATGAACTGCGGCGTCTCGCCCCATTCGACGGCCTGGGCGTAGCCGGCGAGGATGCCGATCGCCGTGGCGAGGACGACCACCTGCCAGGCGTAGAAGATGAACCAGGAGAGTTTGACGCTGGCGACCGGGCGGAAGGTGAGGCGCGGGATGGCCCAGTGCAGCGCGCCGAGGAAGGCGTTGGCGAGGAAGCCGTAGGCGACGGCGTTGGTGTGGACCATGCGCCAGCGGCCGGGGGAGAACAGTTCGATCTTCGGCAGCGGCCAGTGCTGGAGGAACTGCAGCGAGAACAGCAGCCCGGCGAGCATGGCAATGAACATGTAGGTGAGCGAGGCATAGAAGTACCAGCGCACGAGCGGCTCGATGACGAGCCGGTGCGGGTCGGGGGCGGGTGCAGGTTGTGCGGCGGCGGCCGCGGTCTGGGCCATCAGTCCATTCCCCTGCGCGAGTTCACTCCTCGACGAACTCCTCTTGTTTCTCGAACGGCTCGCTCGGCTGCTCGACGGGCGCTGCGGCCGGCGCGGGTGTCTCGGGCATGTGGATCGGGCGCCGGCGGTCGCGCAGCGTGAACTCGCCCGCGGCGAGCTTGACCGGGCGCTGCCGGATCAGGTCCTGTACGTAATACGACATCGCCCAGATGTCGGCGGGCTCGACGAGCGGCGGGTGGCCGGGCTGCTCGGCGGGGATGTCCATCGAATCGACCCACGTGGGCATGGCGGTGCCGGTGATGCCGGCGGCGATCGAGCGGTAGATGTCCTCGACGCTCGCGCCGGCGCGGACGTAGTCGCGGAGGAAGTCCGGCGGGAAGATGACCTCGCCCTCGGAGTTGGGCTTGCCCTCGGCTTCGTCGATGTTCTCGCGGAAGCCGGCGCGGGTGTGGCCGCCGAACTGCACGAGGTAGTCATTCAGCTTGTCCTGACTGACGTACGAGGGGTGGCAGTTCCAGCAGGAGGCGAAGCCGTGGTAGACGGCCTCGCCGCGGGCGATGGCGGCGGACTTGTCGGCGTCGCGGCGATAGGGGTCCTCGACGAGCGGGATGCGCGGGGCGGGGCCGCGCTCGGCCCACTTGGGCGAGAACGTCTTGAGGTAGGCGATCAGCGCGTCGATCGTCCGCGCCGGCAGCAGATCGAAGGGCGGCATGGCGCTGCCCTTGAGGCCGCCCTTGATCGTGCGGCGCAGGTCGTCGTCGGTGGGGAGCTGGCCGGAGCGCGTCGAGCTGAACTTGAAGTTGGCGGCCTGGAAGTTGCGCGGTCGGGGGTGAAAGAACTTTGCCGCCTCGCCGCGGCCGTCGCCGGCGGCGCCGTGGCAGCCGGCGCAGTAGCGCGTATAGGCTGCCCGCCCCTCCTCGACGAACGAAGTGTGGACGCTGGTCTGGAAGCCGAACTCGGACGGGCGCGAGGTGTCGACGTCGCGGTCGGTGGGGGTCTCGTGCCGGCCGCAACCGGCCAGCAGCAAGCCGAGCACACCGGTGCGGAGTAAGGCGCGGGCGGTCATCGGGCGGCGGGCTCCTGTGCCGAACTGCGATAGGGAACGAAACGGCCCCACTGGTCCAGCAGCAGCATCGTCCAGCCGAAGACGAGGTGCGTGAGCACGGCGACGTAGACGGGTACCTGGTCGACGATCCAGCGGCCGCCGATGAGCAGCGGCTGAAGCCAGGAAAGGACGCCGTAGAAGTTGACGAGCCAGACGCCGAGGCCCAGCACGGTGGCGACGAGGAAGCGCTTGAGCGGCCGCGCGTCGTCGAACCAGCGGCTGAGGATCATGTGAAACGGAATGCCGCCGAACATGCCGGTGATGAGGTAGAGGCA
>CAZNDQ010000072.1:0-12120 GCA_964571825.1 uncultured Planctomycetales bacterium
TAGGCCCAGGCGCAGGCAAAGTCTATATGGCCGACGGGTGTCGGTATGCAAGAGATGACCTCGAAATCCCTGACTACGACGGGCATCCGTTTGCTGCATATGGCGGTGCGTTCTCAGATCCGGGGCCCTACAGCAAGGTAAGCCGAAGTTGGCACCGGACTCAAGGTGATCCGAATCTGCCCGTATTTGCCCGCGGTGGCAGAGATATCCGTATCTGGTCATATCGGCACGGGACTCGAGAGCGTGGAGCACGGTGGGGCAGATACAAGATGGACGTTGCCTTCTACGACGGCCATGTTGAACGTATGGACGACTCGAACTCGGCGAATCCGCACCTTTGGATTCCTGCCGGCGGCAGGCTGCGCATGGACGACCGAACAGTTTTCCGCGATGTAAAGGAACGTTGGAGCAACGGCGAGGCAGTGATTCGGATTCGGTAGGATTGATCGGCGAATACCGGCTTTGCGCACACGGCGCGTTCCAGTTACCGGTGACCGCCGCGTTTTGAACGGCGCCAACTCGCGCAGGGGAAGGATATGGCGGGGGCAAGGACATCTAGAACACTCCGGCGCGCGATCGGTCGAATGCACTCCGGCACGTTCCTCGTGCCAGTTATTGCCGCGATCCTGGGCGTCACTTCGCCTATCTCAGCCTATGACCCCCAGAACGGCGAATGGGAGCGGAGCGACCCGACGCACGTGCGGGTGATGACGTGGAACGTGCGGCAGCACGTGGGGCCGGGGGTGAACACGACGCCGGCCTCGGACACGCAGGGCGGCCCGACCTATGCCTACGACTACGCCGGGCGGATCGTCGCGGCGATGGACCCCGATGTCCTCTGCCTGCAGGAGATCGTCCATAACGGCAGCACCGCCCTCGTCACGGCGGCGGTGCAGACCTTCTGCGACACCTATCTCGGCCCCGGCTGGTCGGTCTTCGTCGGCGCCGAGAACGACGGCTTCATCCGCAACGCGATCTGCTCGCGCTACCCGTTCATCGACCTCAACGGCGTCGGGGCGACGCGCAACGACATGAACACGCTCCGCCCCGGACCCGGCGGCATCCCCATCGGCGGCGACGGCGGCATCCGCGGCTGGCCGCAGGCGGGCATCAACCTGCCCGACGCCACCTATGCCTCCGACCTGTACGTCGGTTGCAGCCACCTCAAGTCCGGCGGCACGAGCGACGACCTGGCGCAGCGGCTCCGCGCCGGCACCAACATGGCCTACTTCGTCAATTACTTCCTGAACGCCGGCACGGACCCCGACGGTATCAACCTCGCCGGCCCGTTGCCCACCTCGCCGCTCCCGGCCGGGGCCCCGGTCATCCTCATGGGCGACTTCAACGAAGACGAGGACACCAACGGGCGCGACGGGCCGGTCAAGTGGATCAGCGAGTGGCTGCCGGGCGTGGCGAACGACGGCACCGACCGCGACGCGACGGCAGCGCGGCCCGACATGGCCACCGAGCCTTTCACCGGCACGCGGCGCACGCAGAACTTCGGCAACAAGCTTGATTACATCATCGTGCAGGACAGCATCGCCACCGTCGTCGAGGAGTTCACCTTCAGCTCGCAGGATGCGGCCAACAACGGCGCGCTGCCGGCGACGCTGGTCGGCATCGTGCAGGGGGCGTTCGGCTCCGGCTTTGCCAGCGACCACTGGCCGGTGATCCTCGACCTCATCGTTCCGGGCGTGCCGATCGACACCGACATGGACGGCATCGAGGACGACTTCGACAACTGCCCGACCGTGGCCAACCCCGGCCAGGATGATCTGGACATGGACGGCCTCGGCGACGCCTGCGACTGCGACGCCGACGGCGACGGCGAGGACGCCGATTCGGTGGAATGCGGCGGCAGTGACTGCGACGACCTCGACCCGGCGGTCAATTCCGCCGCGGCCGAGGTGTGCGACAACGAGATCGACGACAACTGCGACGGACTGACGGACGGGCAGGACACCGGCGCCTGCGGGCCGGCGTGTGCCTGCGGCGACCTTGACGGCAGCGGGCTCGTCGATCTCGGCGACTTCGCCACGCTGGCGGTGTGCTTCTCCGGGCCGGGCGGCGCGCCCCCCGGCGGCTGCAGCGAGGCCGACTTTGCCTGCGCCGACCTCGACGCCGACGGCGACGTCGACCTCGGCGATTTCTCGACGTTCGGCACGATCTTCGGCCAGCCGCCCGACAACCAGAACTGCAACTTCTGACGATTGCGGGAACGAACCGGGCGCGCGACCAGTTTGTCGCACCACTAGACCTGGTTGTCGGAGGTCAGGCTACGCATGACCTACTCCGGTGCCACGACAACGATCAGATGCTCGTAGCGGACAAAGTCGTTCACATCGAACGTAAGGATTGTGGTGATGCCATGTACCTGCATCGCCGCCACAATTCCCGCGTCGTGTGCCTGCTTCCCCTGCACCTGGTTGTCAAACACAATCCGCCGCCTTTGCTCGTGCACTGCGGGGACATCCGCCATCAGGCGACAGAATCCTGAGAGTGTGTTCAGATTTGAGTCGGCTTCCGCCGACGTCATGCCAAGCCCGTTTTGCGCGCGGGGCCGGGTAGCCACGACCCAGAACTCCCGCTCGACCTGTGGAGTCAGGCAGAGTTCGTCTCCCTTCTCGAGCAATGCTCGCACGGCCTGTCGAGCCGCTTCATATTGCGGGTCGTCCGGGCGCGCGAGCCGACACAGAATGTTCGAGTCAAGCAGGAATTGCATGAAGGCGAAGTCGTCTGCTAGTCGTAAATACCGCTTCGGCTCGCATCGACCGTCGGCCCGGGGCGCGCGGGCAGCGTGGCGATCCACCGGTCAAATGCCCGTAGACGATCAGGGTTAGCCGAGCCGTTTCGCGGATGATCCCGGTGTGCCAGTTCGTCCAGGACACGTGCGGCAACGGCCGCCTCATCCATTCCGGCTTCGCGTGCCTTTTGGGCCAGCCATTCGGCTGTCCACTCCGCCAGGGTAATTTCCAAATGCATGCTGTACCTCTCTGAGAGAGGATAGTACGCCTCCGACACGAAAGCACGCAACAGCTCGTCAGATCGCCGCGTCTTCACCACGCCGCATGTCTTTCCCCGCCACCTCGATCGTCCTATAGTCGTTCGCTCCGGAGCTATCGGATGCTGATCGGCATTCTCTCGGACAATCACGATCACCCGAAGCGCGTTGCGCGGGCCTTGGCGCTGCTGGATGCGCTGGGCGCGGAGGCGTTCTTTCACTGCGGCGACCTTGGCGGCCAGCGCGTGCTCGATCAGTTCGTCGGGCGGCGGCTGTGGTTCGTCTGGGGCAACACCGACGACCCGCCGCCGGGCGTCGAGGCGTTCCTGCGCACGGTCGGCCTGCCGCTGCCGGTGGCGCCGCTGCGCGTCGAGCTGGCGGGCAAGCGCATCATCCTCTGCCACGGCCACGAGCCGGAATTCGCCCGCGTCGTACTCGCCCCCGACGCGGATTACCTCTTCCACGGTCATACACACGTGCGCGACGACCGCCGCGTCGGCCGCTGCCGCATCATCAACCCCGGCGCGCTGCACCGCGCGGACCCGCGCACCGTCGCCACCCTCGACCTCGCCACCGACGACCTCCGCTTCCATGTCGTTGAACGTGTTGAGTGAGGGGTTTCCGCCAGGGAGCAAATGGAAGAAGCGTTCCACTGCGACGATCGTCGCAATAGAACGCCGCCAATCATTCGCCGCAGATTCTGCGGTGAATAGGGGGCCTATTCGCCGCAAAGCCTCTCGCATGCGCCCATGACGGGACACAGAGGCGACAAATGACATGCGCGTTTGCCCCCGTTACGCGACGGTCATACGATCGGCGCGTGTCCATCGACTCCGCCGCATCCACTCCGCCCGGCCTGACCAACACAAGCTCGAACGTCGTGCCCGACATTCTCAGCCTCGTTGTGTCGGCCGCGCTGATCCTCGGCCTGCGGGCGCACGCCTGGTCCGCACCCCTCGAAGCCGACGAGTGCAACTACCTCTACATCGGGCAGCGCCTCGCCCTCGGCGACCGCCTCTACCTCGACGTCTGGGACCACCAGCCCCCCGGCATGTTCGCCCTCACCGCACTCCTCGCCCGCACCGTGGGCACGAGTGAGGCCGCCTATCGCGTGTTCAGCTCGGCCGTCGCCCTCGCCGGCCTCCTCCTCGTCTTTGCCCTCGCCCGCCGCTGCACCGGCCCCGCCGCTGCGCGACTGGCCGCGCTGGCCTGGGCCCTCGCCTCCGCTGACCCCGGCATGGCCCTCGAAGGGCTGAACCGCGAACCCCTCATGAACCTCCTCGTCCTCGCCGCCTTCCTCATTTGCGTGCCTGCCGCCCGCCGCGCGCACGCCGAACCTTCTTCCGGCGCCGGTGCTCCGCCCGTCCCGGCGACGCCGAACACGCTCACCCTGCTCGCTGCCGGCGCGTTGCTCGGCGCGGCCTCGCTGCTCAAGACCGTCGCCGCGGCGCACTGGCTCGCCCTCGCACTCTGGCTCATCATCGCCCACCACCGCACCGGCCGGCACATCATCCCCCGCATCCTCCTGCTCCTCAGCCTCGCCCCGGCCGCGCTGTGGGCCGCGACGTACATCTACTTCGCGGCGACGCAGCGCAGCGCCGAGTTCCTCGACGCCGTCTTCACCTACAACCTTGGCTACGGTGATGTATCCGGCCCCTGGCCCGCGCGGTTCGCCCGCTTCTTCGCGCAAAGCGACGTCTTCCGCAGCGCGGCGCCGCTGTGGATCGCGGCCGCGGCCGCGTTCGCGCTGCTGCTCGCGCAGCGCCCGCGCGCCCTCGGCCCCGCGCTCGCGCTGACCCTCGGCAGTTTCGTCGCCGTCTGCCTGCCCGGCCGCTTCTGGCCGCACTACTACGGCCTCATGCTCCCCGCGCTTGTTCTGCTCGTGTCTTTGGGCTTCGCCTCGCTGCGCGCCGGACCGCCGGGTACGCGCCGCGCGGCCGGGCCGTTGCTCGCACTGACGCTCGTCGGCTTGGCCTTCACGCAATGGACCTATTTCCTCTCGCTCCCGCCGGACCGGATCGCGCGCTTCCGCTACGGTGTCAGCACTGCGTGGGCGCGCGTGATGGGCCGGGGCGCTGCCGCCGTCACCCAGTCCAACGACTCCATCTACGTCTGGGGCAACGAAGCCGGCATCTACTACTACAGCGGGCGGCGGTGCGCGTCGCGGTTCACGATGAACGGCGCGCTGGTGGCGCCGCACGCCAACCTGGCGACGCGCCGCGCGGCGCTGCTTGAGGACCTCGCGAGCGACCGGCCGCGGCTGATTCTCGTTTCATCAAGTACGGAGCCACCGTTCGAGGAGCTGGACCGCTTGATCCGCGCGGAGTACGTGTACGTCGGGGCTGATGCGGGCCAGGGGCCCGGTCGCCCGCCGCGCGTGCAGGTGCTTGCCGACGCCGCACGTCCAGTAGCGCCGCTCGACTGGACATGGAGCGAACCATGACCGCGCTGGCGGAGTTGACGACTGCGCCCGCTGACGCGCGCCGCGCGCGCGCAATCGTCCTCGCGGCGCTGCTCGTCGGGCTCGGCGCGCGGGCATGGCTGGTCTCTCGGTCGCCGCCGCCGGCGATGCTCTGGGACCACCACGAATACGTCTGCTGGGGGGCGCAGATGCTCGAGAGCGGCGTGCGCTCGATCTACAGCGGACTGCCACCGGCCTGCCTGATGTGGGATTCGCGCGCGATGCGCGCTGCGCCGCCGAGCGGCGAGGAGCAGCGCATCTGCAATTACCCGCCGCTGGCCCCGCCGCTGCTGGCGGCGGCCGCGCGCGCGCTGCGCGCGGTCGAAGGTGAGTTGGTATCGAATACCCGCGCAGCGCGGGCGATCTTCGCCGCGCCCTCCTTCGCCTGCGATCTGCTGCTGGCGTGGGGCGTGTGGGCAATCGCGCGGCGCGGCGCGCGGCCGGTGGCGGCGGCCGTCGCATTCGGCACAGCAGTGTGTGCGCCGCCGCTGATCCTCGACTCGGCGCGGTGGGGGCAGACGGATGCATGGGTGCTGGCGCCGGGGGTGTGGATGCTGTGGTGCATGCTCGAACGGCGCTGGCTCGTGGCGGGCGTACTGTGGGGTGTGGCGCTGGGCCTCAAGACGCAGGGCGTGCTGCTGGCGCCGATCTGGATGTTTGCGTGGCTGCTCGGGCCGCAGCGCGGGCGGATCGCGGCGGGCGCGGCGCTGGCGGGCGCGGTACTACTGCTCGCCGGCGCGCCGTATCTGCCGGTGTCGGGTTGGGCGTGGCTGGAGCGCGGCTTCGCGGACAATCTCCTGCATGCGTATCCGCAGACGACGCTCAAGGCGTTCAATATCTGGTACGTCGATCTGCTGCTGACGGAGAACGACGATGCGACGCGGACGTTGCTCGGCGTAAGCAAGGATGCCTGGGGCAGGGTGCTGCTCCTCGGCGCGCTGCTCGCGGCGGGGTGGCGGATGTGGCGCTTTGCGGGACAAAGGAACATGCCTGCGCCCGTTTCGCTGGATGCGAAACGGGACTTGGGCACGCCACCCGATGCGAAACGGGATTCAGGCCGTCCACCCACACAGGGGTATGAACATCGCGAGTGCGTGTTGTCGGCGTTTGCGGCGGCGGTGCTCCTGCTTCTCGTGATCCTGCCGACGCGGGTGCACGAGCGTTACCTCGTCTTGTGCATTCCGTTTCTCATCGTGGCGGCGGCGCTGCGGCCGCAGCGTTGGTGGGGCGTTGTGCCGCTGATCGTCGCAGCGACTTTCCAGATCGCAGCGCTGGAGTGGGTGAACATGGGCGCGGAGACGTGGGGCTACATCGTGCAGCGCGCCGAGCGTGACTACGAACGATTGCGTGAGGTCCTGCCGCCCGAGCAGTTTGCGGAGGTCCCGCCGCCGCACGAGCACCTGGCGGCGCAGCGCGAGCGTTTCGAGCGCGAGCGGCGCGAATCGGGCACGCGCGGGCGGGAGTGGGCGCTGACCGTACTGGAGTTGTGCGCGGCCGCGCTGTGTCTGTGGCTGCTCTGCGCGAAACCGCCACCGGCGGCTACCCCGGATACGCGGCCGTCGAGGCCGCCGGCTCCTCCGGCTGCTCCTCTGAGGTGAGGTAGTCCGGCTCCTCGGGTGTCGGTGCCTTTTCGTTCTCGGTGAGCTGCTTGATCCGCCGCACAGAGAAGCGATAGTTGGAGCGGTTCGTCGACTCCTTCTCCAGCACTTCCTGATACAGCTCCAGCGCCTTGTCGCGGTCGTGCAGGCGGTAGTCGTAGACGACGGCCGCCTGGAAGCGCGCCGGGTGCGGCGTCTGCGGGTCCCACTCGTATGCACGCTGATAGTAGACCAGCGCCCGGTGGTCGTCGTTGAAGTATTCCTTGTAGATTTCGCCGGCCATGAACGCGGCATCGTCGATCTTGTCGCTGGTCGGGAAGCGCTGGATGATCTCGTTGAATTTCTCCAGCGCCAGCTTCATCTTGTCCGCGTTGTAGTAGAGCGGGATGCCGTGGCCGCCTTCCTTCATGTAGTGCAGCCCGTCGTCGTAGAGCGCGTCGGCCTCGGCGATGCTGTCTTTGGGCCGCAGGCGCGGGCCGGGAAGCTCGGCATCGACGAGATAGCGATACGTCTTCACTTTGCTCACGTCCTTGAGTTCGCGCTCGGCCCAGATTGCCTTGTGGCGATAGCCGCGGTCGTTGTAGTACTGGATCAGCGCGCGGAGATACTGTTCGTAGCTCTGGCGGTGATAGGCCAGTTGCTCGACCATGTCGACTTCGGAGGAATCGGCGATGGGAATCGTCTCGGCAGTGGCCATCGCCGTGTGGGTGCGATGTCCGACGACGCCGCCCTGCGGCCCCTGCGACTCACACCCCGTGAGCCACAACACCGACGACAACACCATTGCCGTCCATCCACTCGCGTGCCTGGTCATGACCGCTCTCCGTGCAGTTACCTGACTGTTCGCGCCGCCACGGCCGGTCGAACGAATCCGCGCCAATAGACCGGCTATGGGAGTTCTGTGTCCGGTACGGGCCGAGCCGCCGCGCCAACCGCAGCCCGACCCCCCTGATGCGCCGGTGTTATACCACAACGCCCGCCGCAAGTCCCGTTTTCTTTGCCCAGCTTCGCTATTTTCTCGGGGCGGTTGTGAGTAACCCGGGGCGGATTCGTGCGGCAGGCCGGACGGGGCCGGCGGTCGTCGCGGCGGGGGACCGGCCGGGGATTTCACGTCCCGGTGGGAGTTGGTACTGTACCGCCTTCCGCGCGGCCGGCCGCCGGCCGGGCGGAGACAGCACCACCATTCGACACGAGACAGCAAGGGGACCCGCATGGCCGATCCCGTCGTTCAGAACCGCCTGCCGGACAACGCCTACCGCGAACTCAAACCGGGCGAATCCTATGTTCCGATGGTCCCGCCGGGCGTCACCGTCGCCGAGGTGACGATGCGGTCGATCCTGTTCGGGATCGCGATGAACATCGTCTTCTCGATGGCGGCGACCTACCTCGCCCTCAAGGTGGGGCAGGGCATCGAGACGGCCATCCCCATCTCGATCCTGGCGGTCGGGCTGTCGGGTTTCCTGCTGCGGACGGGCGGGCGGCGGAGCACGATCATCGAGAACGTCAATATCCTCGCCATCAGCACCACCTCCGGCATCGTCGCCGGAGGGACGTGCTTCACCATGCCGGCGATCTACCTGCTCAAACTGAACGAGAAGCTCAACCTGCAGGGGTTTCCGCTGTTCATGCAGATCTTCCTCGTGCCGTTTCTCGGCGCGATTCTCGGTGTGATCTTCCTGGTGCCCTTCCGCCGTTATTTCGTCAAGGACATGCACGGCAAGCTGCCGTTTCCGGAAGCCACGGCGACCAATGAGATTCTCGTCACGGGCCAGGGCGGCGCGGGTGGCGGCGCGTGGGTGCTCATTTATTCGTTTATCGGCGCGGCGGTGTATACATTCCTCGCCAGCGGGGTCAAGCTCTGGCGCGAAACGTTCACAACCGGTGGATTCACGCTCGAATTCTTCAAGAGGGCACCGGAAGAAGCTGGTGATGCAGCGGGCGCCGCGGCACAGGCCGTTGCGCCAGCCGAAGCAGCGGAAGCCGCCGGCGCGATCTCCAAGTGGATCGAAAACAAGGTCGATATGCTCGCCTTCCCCTCGCTGCAGCATATCACCGAGAAAATCAAGGTAGTCGCCTCCTGCAATACCGGCGCAGAGTTCCTCGGCCTGGGGTTCATCATTGGTGTGCGTTATGCGTCGATCATCTGCGCGGGATCCTTTCTATCCTGGTTTGTCATTATTCCTCTCCTGGCGCCACTGAGCCTCGAATCGCTGCAATTGCTTAACGCGGGCGTCAAAGGGACGTCTGCGGAAGCAATCTTCGGGGCGATTCCGAAGAACATCGGCATCGGCTGTATTTTCACGGCCGGCGTCCTCTCCATCCTCAAGATGAGCAAGGTGATCGTCACCGCACTGCGTGAGGCCGTGGGCAGTCTCTTCCGTGGCGGTGCGACCGGCGCAACCCATGATCGGACAGACGACGACATCAGCTATCCGGCGCTTTTTGGCCTCGGCATCCTGACGACGATCGCCATCGCCATATACTTCCGGTTCTTCGTGCTGAACACGATGCCCAACGCGAACTGGCTGACGCTGGTTTCCGTGTTGCTGGCGCTGGGCGTCTCCTTCGTCTTCATCACGGTGTCGGCCTGGGCGATTGCCACAATCTCCGTGACGCCGATCTCGGGCATGACGGTGACGACGATCATCATTACGGCCGTCGTGCTGCTGGCCGCCGGCCTGCAGAAGGGCGACGCGGGGATGCTCGCCGTGCTGCTCGTTGGCGGCGTCGTCGCCTCGGCGCTTTCCATGGCGGGCACACTCGTCACCGAGTTCAAGATCGGCTACTGGACCGGTGCCAGCCCCAAGCGCATTCAGTGGAGCGCCATTATCGCCTCGCTGCTGGCCTCGGCGGTGGTGACGGGAACGATCATGGTACTCGCCAAGAGCCCTGGATATGACCCGACGATCAAGCCCAGCGCGCTGCAGGCCCCGCAGGCGAACCTGATGAAGAGTGCGCTGGAGAGCTTCATCGGCACCGGCGCGGTGCCGTGGCTGATGTACGGCGTGGGTGTGGCCGTCGCGTTGCTCATGGAGCTGGTCAAGGTCTCTCCGCTCGCCTTTGGCCTGGGGATGTACCTGCCGATGGAATTGAACGTGCCGATCCTGATCGGCGCCCTGTTCGGCGCGGCGATCAAGCGAGGTACCTCGGATCAACAGCTTATCAAGGCGCGCGGCGACAAGAGCGTCCTCGTCGCCTCGGGGCTGATTGCCGGCTCGGCCATCACCGGGGTCATCCTGCGCGGCTTCGATGCGGCCGCGCCGGATTTCATGCACATGATCAACATTAACGGTCATCTGATTGACGGGGCTCGGACGCCCGAACACGTCGGGCGCATCGGCAACTGGCTGGGCATGGTCGCCTTCCTGGTGCTGTGCATCGTGACCTTCGTCGACTGCCGCCGCGCCAAGGCCTCAGACGCGATCGGGGAGGCACAGATCGGCCACTGACCCCCGACCGTGCCGCTGGAACCCGCCCACCCGCGTCGCTACAGTAGCAACGTGCGGCACGCGGTCGGGCTTTCTTTGGTCCGGCGGCGCCAGCCCGCACCGCAAGCCCCTGTCCGGAATGGGGTTAAACCTCGCACGTTCAGCAGCCACGGAGCCCGAGACCATGCTCGTCCCCTATCGCCCCGAACCGTACGTCAACTTCGCCGAAGACGCCCCGCGCCGCGCCATGCTCGACGCGCTGGAGACTGTCCGAAAGCAGCTCGGCCGGTCGTTCCCGCTGCACATCGGCGGCAAGGACATCACCACGGCCGAGACGATCCGTTCGACCAGCCCGGCCGACCCCGACCGCGTCGTCGGCGTCGCCGGCAAGGCCACGATCGACCACGCCGAACAGGCCATGCGCACGGCCGGCGAGACCTTCAAGACGTGGTCGCGCGTGCCGGGCGAGGTCCGCGCGCGGTACCTGATCAAGGCCGCGGCCATCATGCGGCGGCGCGTCTACGAGCTGACGGCGTGGATGGTCTACGAGGTGTCGAAGAGCTGGATCGAAGCCTACGCCGACGTCTGCGAGGCGATCGACTTCCTCGAGTTCTACGGCCGGGAGATGATGCGGCTCGACGGCGCGCATCCGGTGACGCCATTCGCCGGCGAGGAGAACGAAGTCCGCTACCTGCCGCTGGGTGTCGGCGTCGTCATCCCGCCGTGGAACTTCCCGCTGGCGATCTGCGCGGGGATGACCACCGCCGCCGTCGTCACCGGCAACACGGTCGTGCTCAAGCCGGCCAGCACGTCTCCGGTCATGGCCGGGCTGCTCGTCGAGATCCTGCGCGCGGCGTCGCTGCCCGACGGCGTCGTTAACTTCCTCCCCGGGCCGGGCGGGGCGGTCGGCGAGTACCTGGTCAATCATCCGCAGACGCGCTTCGTCTCCTTCACCGGCTCGAAGGAGGTCGGGTTGGGCATCTACGAGAAGGCGGCCGAGGTGCAGCCCGGGCAGATCTGGCTCAAGCGAATGATTCTGGAGATGGGCGGCAAGGACTGCATCGTCGTCGACGAGACGGCCGATCTCGACGCCGCGGCCGAGGGGGCCGTCGCTTCCGCGTTCGGCTTTCAGGGGCAGAAGTGCAGCGCGTGCAGCCGGCTGATCGTCCACCGCGAGGTGCACGCGGCGCTCGCGGAAAAGGTCGTCACGCGGGCGCGAGCGCTGACCATCGGCGACACCGTCGGGCCCGAGAACTTCTACATGGGTGCCGTCATCGACGACAAGGCGCACAAGAAAATCAGCAGCTACGTCGAGGTCGGCAAGAAGGAGGGGCGGATGCTGCTCGGCGAGACCAAGGTGCCGGGCAAGGGGTATTTCATTCCGCCGACGATCTTCGACGGCATCGACCGCCAGGCGCGGCTGGCGCAGGAGGAGAGCTTCGGGCCGGTGCTGGCGATCATCGAGGGGCGCGACTTCGACGACCTGCTCGCCGTCGCCAACGGGACGGAGTACGGGCTGACGGGGGCGCTGTTCAGCCGCGACCGGACCCGGCTCGAACGCGCGCGGCACGAGCTGCACGTCGGCAACCTGTATCTGAACCGCAAGTGCACAGGCGCGCTGGTCGACGTGCA
>CAZNDQ010000073.1:0-12050 GCA_964571825.1 uncultured Planctomycetales bacterium
CCCCCAGGCCTATGACGCCGCCCGGCCCTGGCCGCTGATCATCGCCCTGCACGGAACCGATCAGCCCCACGACAGCATGATGCACTGGATCTGCGCCCTGCTCGGAGACCGCGCGGAGCAATTCCTGATCGCCTGTCCGCGCGCATCCGTACCCGGTCCCTTTGCCGGGCACGAACTGACCGAAACGCTCCAGCCGGTCGCCGTACTCCGGCGCCTGCGGCGGCTCTATCACATCGACAGCGACCGCGTCTATCTCACCGGCTACTCCAAAGGCGGACACCGCACCTGCGCCGCGGCCGTCCACTTCGCCGACCAGTTCGCCGCCGTCATCCCCGTTGCCGGATGCATGGGCCTCCCCCAGCGCGAAGGACTCTACCCGCAGTTCCTCCCCAACCTGCGCCACCTCCACATGCTGCTCTGCTGGGGCGAACTCGACGTCTCCGGTTCCGACGGCAAGGACTCTTCCCTCGGCGGCATCACCGGGATCAACCGCCGCTTCATCGAATCGGCACGGGGCCTCGACCTGCCCGTCACGCCGTATGAACAACCCGGCGCCGGACACGGAAACGTCCGCCCGCCCGACGACCTCCTCGATCAGTTCCTCGCCAAAACGCGCACGCCCAACCCGCGCGAAGTCTCACACTGGTTCCGCTTCCCGCAACAGGGCCGCGCCTACTGGCTGCGCCTCATCGAATTCAGCGGCGAGCCCTGGACCGGACGCGAACTCCACGTCCAGCTCCAACCCGGCGAAAACCCCGAGGAGGCCATCCTCCGCCAGACGCGACGCCAGATGGCCCGCCTGACCGGCGAGATTGACGGCCAGGTCGTCACCGTCCGCGCCGCCCGAGTCCGCGCCCTGGACGTATTGCTCAACGATGACCTGGTGGACCTCGACCGCCCCGTCACGATCAAGCTCAACGGCCGGCGCACGTTCGAGGGCCTGCTCGCCCCCGACACCGCCACGCTCCTCGACGTCGCCGACAACGACTGGGATTTTGACCGGCTCTTCACCGTCCGGGTGCGACTCGAACCGGCCCGGCCCGGACGGCCGTATTGAATACGGGGGGCGTGGGCGGACCCCGCCCACCCGCTTGCCAGACCACCCCCAATGGCGTAATTTTCCGGCTGGGTTCGACAGCCTCCCCTGCCAATCCCGCGGAGCACGCATGTTCGAGACGGCCCTCCTCATCGCCCAGACCTCCGGCGCCCCGGAACTCGGCGGCTACATTGCCGTCTACAAACCGATTACGGTCATCGCCTGCCTCTTCCTCTGGCTCTACTTCTGCATGTGGGCCACCCAGGACATCCACTACGTCAAGACCCGCGAGCACATGTGGAACCTGATCGTCTTCGGCGGCGGGCTCGTCGGCTTCCTTGCCTGGCTCACCCTCCCCTTCTACGGCACGCTTCTCTTCTTCATGGGCATGCTCGCCTGGCTGTTGCTTTCGGGGGGCGCGGCCATCACCTACATCCTCCATCGCAACACCCTCGTCGCGAAGAAGGCGCGGCTGCTGACGCCGCAGCACATCCGCTCCCTTTACCTGAAACTCACCAAAAAAGGCGAGACGCAGGTCGAGGCCGTCGAACGCGTCCGCGTCAGCGACCACTCCGGACGCGTCGTGCCCGTTCCCGACGGCGATGACGAACGCGAGCAGTTCGTCGCCATGCAGAACCTCATCGCCGATGCCCTCTGGCGCCGCGCCAGCAACGTCGACCTCGTCGTCGCCGGAGATCAGTGCAAACTCGAATACACCATCGACGGCCTGCCCACCTCCTGCAAGGAACTGCTCACCCCCATCGAATCCCAACAGGCTCTCGTCCTCCTCAAACGCATCGCCGGGCTCGACGTCGAAGAACGCCGAAAGCCCCAGTCCGGCAAGGTTTCCGTCATGTATCCGCTGGGCACCAGCAATCGCTTGCGGATCGACGTCGAGTCGTCCGGCTCGCGCGACGGCGAACACATGGTGCTCAAGATCGCCGCCGACCTCAGCAAACTGCGGCTGCCGGACCTCGGCTTCGCCCCCCCCCGCCTCGAACTCTTCAAGAAGGTCATCGAAGTCAAGGACGGACTCGTCATCTGCTCCGGGCCGCGCCACTCCGGGCTGACCACGACGCTCTACGCCACCATCCGCGAGCACGATGCCTTCATCAGCAACATCCACAGCCTCGAACGCCGCAAAAGCTTCGACCTTGAGAATATCACGCAGCACGTCCACGACGGGCAGAACCCCGACCTCGGCTTCGCCCGCCAGTTGCAGAGCGTCCTGCGCCGCGAACCCGACGTCGTTCTTGTCGGCGACTGCCCGGACCACGAAACGGCCGAGTTGGCGACCCGCGCCGCCGCCAACGGCCGCAAAATCTACCTCAGCCTTCAGGCCAAGGACTGTGCCGAGGCACTGGAGAAATACCTGCACCTGCTCGAAGACCACAAACAGGGCGGCAAGGTGCTTCGCGCCATCGTCAACCAGCGCCTCATCCGCAAGCTCTGCCCCGAGTGCCGCGAGGCCTACAAGCCCGACGCCGAACTGCTCCGCAAGGCCAATCTCCCTGTCGACAAGATCGAGCATTTTTTCCGCACGCCGACCACCGTCCCCACCGACAAACGCGGCAACCCCATCGTCTGCCAGCATTGTCAGGGAACGGGCTATTACGGACGCACTGGCCTCTTCGAACTGATGATCTTCACCGAGGAAATGCGGACCCTCGTCCGCGGCGGCGCCAAGGCCGCCGACGTCAAGGCCGCCGCACGCAAGAACAAGATGCTCTACCTCCAGGAAGAGGGCCTGATCAAGGTCATCGACGGACTGACCGGGATGAACGAGGTGCTGCGCGCCCTGCGCGACGGAAGCAAACGCTGACCGGAGGCGACACCATGCTCCTGACGCTGCTCATACTCGCCCTGCTGCTGACCATCGCCTTCTTCCAGTCCCTCACCGGCCTGTTCAGCGCCTTCATCACCTTCATCCTCTGTCTGATGAGCGCCGCCCTCGCCTTTACCCTCTACGAACCGCTCAGCGTCAAGCTGCTCAACAAGTACATTCCCGCCTACAGCCACGCCGCCGCGCTCTTCGCCGTCTTTGTCGTCTCCCTCGGGCTGACGCGCTACGCCACCGATACCTGGTTCCGCCGCAACATGAAGTTCCCTGCCCTCGTCGACCGCATCGGTGCCTACTTCTTCGGCCTGCTCAACTCGATCATGATCGTCGGCATGGTCGCCATCAGCGTGCAGATGCTCCCCTTCGATGCCGAGCTGCTCGGCTTCAACCGCTTCGTCATGATGGACAAGGACGGCAGGCAGGAAATCGAGCTGCCCGACGCCAACGCGCGGTCCGGCGCCCCACCCGACGCGCGATTCGAGACGAAGAGCCTGCTTCCCCTCCTCCCCCCGGACAAGATCGCCGTCGGCGTCGTCTCCATTCTCTCCAGCACCAGCCTCTCCGGCCGGCAGGACTTTGGCGCGGTCCATCCGGATTTCCTCGCCGAAGTGCAGGCCATGCGCGACACCGCGCAGAAGGAGGCCCGCCGCATCGTCCCCCCCGATACGCTCCGCGTCGTGGCCGTCTGGCCACTCGTCGACGCCCAGCTCCAGAGTGGAAACTCCGTCGAGCGCAGTGCGAACGATCACTGGCTCTGCGTCCGCACCTCGATCAGCTTTGATCAGGAGGCGACCGACGAGGACGGACGGCACCGCTTCACCCTGCGCCAGGTGCGCCTCGTCGGCCGCCAGCACGAAGACGACCCGCCCCGGCAGTTCAACCCCATCGGCCTGGCCACCAACGTCATGGCCGATACGCCCTACGGGAATCACGCTCGCCTCAACCCCGTCCGGCCGATCTCACTCGACGCCGGCCGTCAGCTCGTCGATTTCGTCTTCGAGGTGCCCCGCGACTTCAAACCATGGTTCATCGAGTTCAAACATACGGCGCGGGCCGAAATCACCGCCGCGATGATCGAGCGCGGTGGCCCCAGACCCAAGGTCGTCGAAGCCATCCCCGAACCCACCGAGGCTGAACTGCTCGAACAGGGGGAGGAGGACGTGCAGCCCGGGCAGGGCGTTGCCGGAAGTTACCCTCAGGGCGGCCGCGGAAAACTCGAACGCGACCTGCCCGTTGCCCTCGAAAAAGCCTGGATGACCGGCCCTCAGGTCGATGTAGTCGGCAGCCTTTTCCGCGGTGGACACTTTCATGCCGCCTGGCCGCAGGAGGAGGCGGAGCCCGCCGTTGCTGTGACCACCTTCTGGGTCCCCGACGGCTACGAACTGTACCAGCTCTCCGTCGCCCGCGAAGAGGCCCAGAGCATCTTCGGCCGCGCCCTCCAGTTCGCCCGCCGAACCCTGGCCCAATACGTCGTCCGCGATGACCGCGGCAACGTACACTTCCGCGCGGGAGAGATCCGCATTGCCGACGTCGACGGCCAGCGCCTGATCGAACTTCAGTACTGGCCGGGCTGCGCCACCGCCGCCGACCCCAACGACGCCGGCGGCGCCGACGACATCGGCCAGCAGGAACGATGCATCCGCGAGTTCACGCGAATCTCCGACAAGGCCATGACCGACACCTCCGAACTGATCTATCTCTTCCTGCTGCCCAAAGGCGCCACCCCCGAGGAGTTCGACATCGGCAACCGCGTGCGCAAACTGCGCTAATCGGCCGATGCGGCCCGCCCCGGGGCATGCCATAACCACATTTATGACAGATAGTTAGAGAAACAGTTGCCGGACGCCACGCGCGCCCCGGTGGTGCCGCCACCGCGCAAAAAAGCAGGAAGGGTGCCTTCACAGTGAAGACACCCTTCCGATTCCAGTGGCTGCTACTCCCGTGGCAGTGGAGTAGGTCCGCGGCTGTTTCCGGTGCTCGTCCCGAGCCCCGTCGCCGCGAACACCAGGACTCGACTACATCGTCGAGGCCTTCTTCTTCCGGCGCTTCTTGGCGCCCTTCCGCTTCGTCGCCGCCTTCTTCTTCTTCTTCGTGGCGGCCTTCTTCTTTCTCTTCTTGGCCATATGAAATGACCTCCTTTCTGGCGCCGCATCCTAGCGAATGGGTCACCGTTGTCAAAACTTTTTTCGCCCGGATTCCGTTTTTTTTCTTGACAGCGATCCGGCGCGACTGCGCCTGTCTTATCGACCACACGCCGCGCCGCACTTGACTGTTGTTGCCCGATCCCTTCCCTTCGCCTGCCTCGCAACGCACCATCTGCTGCCGCAGCACGAACCCTTCGCGCGCGCTGCGCGGCCATCATCAGCACCCATTCTCCTTCATCCGCGCAGCGCCGATCGCACCTTCGATCCTCCCGCGCACCCCGATATGAACGCGGCGCGGACGCACGCGCGCGCTTCGGAAATCCCGCCGCACGTCGCGTCAGACGACCCTGTTTGCGATGGATCAGAGCCCGATGAGTTGATAGCCCGCGTCGACGAACAGGTTCTCGCCGGTGATGCCGGCCGACAGATCGCTCAACAAGAACACGGCCGTCCGCCCCACTTCGTCCGCGTCGATGTTCCGCCGCAGCGGCGACTTCTTCTCCACCCACTCGAACATCTCGTCGATCCCCCCCACCGCCATCGCCGACAGCGTCCGGATCGGACCCGCCGAAATCGTGTTCACGCGGATCCCGTACTGCCCCAGCTCCGCCGCCAGATACCGCGACGTACACTCCAGCGCCGCCTTCGCCACCCCCATCGCGTTGTACCCCGGGATCACCTTCTCGCTGCCGTAGTACGTCATCGCCACAATCGAGCCCCCCGACGGCATCATCGGCCGCGCCAGCCGCGCCATCGCCAGCAGCGTGTAGGCCGAAATGTCCATCGCCTCCGTGAACACCTTCCGCGGCGTCTCCAGGAAGTTCCCCCGCTTGAGGTACTCCCGGTCCGCGTACGCAATCGAGTGCACGATGAAATCCAGCGTGTCGAACCGTTCCCGTGCCGCCGAGAACGTCGCCTCGAGGTCCGCGTCGTCCCCCGCGTTGCACGGATGCAGCCAGACGTCGCTCACACCGCCCTTCTCCAGCGTCTGCCGCACCCGCCGCTCGTTCTTCTCCCCCGGCAGATAGGTGAAACCGCACGTCGCCCCATGCTGCATCAGATTCCGCGCGATGTACCACGCGATGCTGCGATCGTTGGCTACCCCGAACACCAGACCCTTCTTGCCCTGCATCAGACTCATCGGAAGCTCCTCACGTGTGTGGATCGGATCGCGGACGGCCCGCTTCAGCGCCCGCCATTCCGCATTCTCCGCCGATTGCCGGATCGACGCAACCGCGCCGCCCGCTCCCCTCAGTGCCGCCCCGACGCACGCAGCCCCACCGCCAGCGCCACCGCGATCGCGTCCGCCACGTCCGACGGCTCGGGCACTCGCGCCAGCCCAAGGCTCGTCATCACCGCTCGCTGCATCTGCGCTTTCGATGCCCGCCCGTTCCCCGTCAGCGCGCGCTTGATGTGCGTCGCCGGCAGATCGACCACCTCCAGCCCGCGCTGCGCGGCCGCCAGCAGCACCACCCCCCGCACGTGCCCCATGATGATCGCCGTCCGCGGGTGCTTGTAATGCGCATAAAGCTGCTCGACCCCCAGCAGCCCCGGCTCGTGTTCGTCCAGCACGTCATCGAGCGCGCCCGCGATCTCCAGCAGCCGCGCCGACAGCGATCGCTCCGCGCGCGACGTGATCACCCCCGCATCGACGATCTGCTCCGCCCGCGCACCGACAAACCGAACGACCGCATAACCGGTCCGTTGCAGCCCTGGATCGATTCCCGCCACCAGCATCGCCGCAGTCTACGCCTCGCCGCACATCGGACCAAACGGTGCGCCGAGCCGGCGTCCGATTCGCATCCCCCGGGTCCGGGAAATCCGCTTGCTTCGCACGGGCGGCAGCATTTCTCGCGGGTCCGCCCGTTATTCGCTCGAGTTTGCTGGCCCCGCACGCGCGCGAATCGTAAGTCAAAGGTGGTCACGCAGCGGGCCGCGCCCCGCCGCGTCTGGGGCAGTCGAATCGCCCGTGGAGGTGAGAGATGAAGCGTCTACCAATCTTGACAGCCGCGTTCTCGCTCTGTGTTGCCACACCGGCGCTGGCCACGCCCGTTTTCTTCGGCATCGACAAAGGTTCGAGCATGCTCGGCCGGGTCGACCTCGCCACCGGCGAATGGACCAGCGTCGGACAGGTGTGGGACCTCAGCGGCGGCCAGCAGTCCGTCATCAACAACCTCGAAGCGATGACGTTCGACTGGGACACCGGCCGCCTGCTCGTCGTCCGCAGCCAGGGCAACAACCCGTCGCAGTTGTTCGAAGTCGATCCGCTCACAGGCGGCGCCGCGTTGCTCGGCGCCGTCGGCTACAGTGGCATTCGCGGCCTGGCGTATGACGCGGAAAACGACCGGCTCGTCGGCGTTCGAATGCAGGGGTCATCGACGCAGTTGCTCAGCATCGATGCCTTCAGCGGAGCGGCGACGGTCCTCGGCACAATGACCGGGCTCGGCACCGTAACGGACCTGGCGCTCAACCCCCTTACCGGCGAGCTGTTCGGCTCCGTGCCGGGTCGGCGCGCCTTGGTCCAGCTTGACCCGGCGAACCCCTCACAATACACGCTGCTCGATCGCCATGGAGAGCGAGAGGTTGATGCGCTGGCCTTCGACCACTCCGGCGATTTGTACGGCATTAACCGCCGCGATGACGTGCTCCGCTTCGACGTCGCCACCGGCCTCGACACCGATACGGGATTCAACGTCCCCTACAACAACGTCGACGCGATGGTGTTCGTGCAGGATTCGTTTGTCTCGGTGCCCGCGCCGGCCATCTGGATGCCGCTACTCCTCAGCGGAGTGGTCATCCTTCGTGCTGAACAGCGTTGGATGTGAGACCGCTTCCCGGCCGCGAGGGCCGATGCGGAGAGGAACGGGTAGCGGGCAGGCGGCGCATTCCGCCGGCCCGCTATCCGCGTTTCCACACCGTCCCGTCCGCCCGATCCTCCAGCGCAATGCCCGCTTCCGTGAGCGCCTGACGAATCCGATCGGCCGTGCCAAAGTCCTTGTTCTTCCGCGCCGCTGCCCGCAGCTCGATCACCAGCTTCATCACCGAGTCGAGTGATTCGTCCGCGCCCGCCGCAACAGCCCCGATGTCGTCCGTGATGATCCCCAGCACGTCCCCGCCCAGTGTGCGGAACGCCCCGTCGATTCGCTCCAGACCCCCGCGCGTCGCCCCGGCCGCCACGGCTGCGCCCGCCACCTTCACCAGCTCAAACAACGAGGCCATCGCCCGCGCCGTGTTGAAGTCATCATTCATCGCCTCGGCGAACCGCGTCTCGACCTCGTCCACCCGCGCTGCGAGCTGCGAATCGGCCGCCCCCGCCGGAGCCGACGCCAGCGCCCCGCGCACCGCCAGCACCGCCTCGCGCAGCTTGTTGTAGCCGCTCTCGGCCGCCAGCAGCGCCTCGTCCGACAAGTCGATCGGCGAGCGGTAATGCGAAACCAGCAGCAACTGCCGCACCACCATCGGCCCGTACGCCTTCGACAGCTTCACGTTGGCTGCGCGCTGCGGGTCCTCGATCCGCCCGCTGAACAGCTCCTTCAGCGAAACGTAGTTGTTCAGAGATTTGCCCATCTTCTGCCCGCCGTTGATCGTCACCATGTTGTTGTGTAGCCAGTAGCGGGCAAACGGCGGGCTGTGCAGCGCCTCCCACTGCGCGATCTCGCACTCATGATGCGGAAACTGGTTCTCCAACCCGCCGCCGTGGATGTCCAGCGCCCGCCCGCAGTATTTCCGGCTCATCACCGTGCATTCGAGGTGCCAGCCCGGATACCCCGGCCCCCAGGGGCTCGGCCACTGCATGATGTGCGACGCATCCGCCCGCTTCCACAACGCGAAGTCCGCCGGGTGCCGCTTGTCCGAGTGAACCGCCACCCGCGCGCCGCTCTCCATTTCCTCCACCGTACGCCCGCTCAGCCGCCCATACTGCGGAAAGCTCTGCACGTCGAAATAGACCGAGCCGTTCACCTCGTACGCATGCCCCGCCGCGATCAGCTCGCGCACCAGCTCAATCTGCTCCGGGATGTGTCCCGTCGCCCGCGGTGAGATGTCCGGCCGGATGATGTTCAGCGCATCCATGTCCTCGAAATACGAGCGCGTGTACATCTCGACGACCGCCATCGGGTGCTGGCTCCGCCGCCGCGCCTCCTTCTCGATCTTGTCCTCCCCCTCGTCCGCCATCCCCTCCGTGTCTTCCGTCAGGTGCCCGACGTCGGTGATGTTCTGCACGTACGTCACGTCGTAGCCGCTGTGGCGCAGCCAACGCAGCACGATGTCGAAGCTGACGTAGCTCTTCGCGTGCCCGAGGTGCGCGTGCCCGTACACCGTCGGCCCGCAGACGTACATCCCCACCTGCGGCGGATGCGCCGGCTCGAACCGCTCCTTCGCCCGCGTCAACGTGTTGTAGACTTGCAGGGTCATCCATTGATCTCGAATCGTGGCCTGTTGCTTACGCCCGCCCCAGCCCCGCCACCGCCGTGCACGCCATCGCCTCGCCCCGCCCGATCGCGTCCATCCCCTCGTTCGTCTTCGCCTTCACCGCCACCGCGTCCTCCGGCAGCGCCAGCAGCGCCGCCAGCGAGCGGCAGATGGCCGCCTTGTGCTCGCGCAGCCGCGGCCGCTCCGCGTGGATCGTCACGTCCACGTTCACCGGCGCCCAACCCGCCGCCCGCACGCGCTCCAGCGCCTCGCCCAGCAGCTCGCGCGAATCCGCATCCCGATACTGCGGATCGTCATCCGGAAACAGCTCCCCGATATCCGCCAGCCCGGCCGCCCCCAGCAGTGCATCCGTCACCGCGTGCAGCACCACGTCCGCGTCGCTGTGCCCGACCAGCCCGAATGCCGACGGAATCTCCACACCCCCCAGCACCAGCCGCCGCCCCTCAGCCGTCCGATGGCTGTCGTAGCCGATCCCGACCCGTTCAATACAGGGCATGTCGTGCTTGTCTCCCGGCCGCCGACCCGGCCGCCGACCCGGCCGCCTTTGCCCGCTCCCGCTGCGGAGCACAGCCGCCGCTCATCGTAGAAACCGCCTCCATCAGCGGCAAGCAGCACGCCGCCCGGCGCGGCTGGCGGCCGCCTGCGCCGCAGCCTAGACTGACCGCATGATTGCCCGCCTCACCGGACGACTCATCGAAATCGGCAAAGAGGCTGTGCTCATCGAGCACAACGCCATCGCCTGGGAACTCCTCATCCCCGGCTACGCCCTCCCCGAACTCACCGCACGCAACGGCACGCAGGTCACGCTGCACACGCTCGAGTTCTTCGAGGGCAACCCCGGCGGCGGCAACCTCATCCCCCGCCTCGTCGGCTTCCCCCACTCCGAGGACAAGGCCTTCTTCAACCGCTTTATCACCGTCAAGGGCATCGGCATCCGCAAGGCCCTCCGCGCCCTCGCCGAGCCCGTCGCCCGCGTCGCCGCGGCGATAGAGGAGGCGGACGCCCGCTCGCTCTCCAGGCTCCCCGGCGTCGGCGCCCGCGCCGCTGAGCAGATCATCGCCGAACTCCGCGGCAAGGTGCGCGACTTCGCCCTCGGCGCGGCCGCCGGACCCGCGCCCGAACATACATGGTCCGACGATCAGCGCGACGCGCTCGAAATCCTCGCCGCGCTCGGCGAACGACGCCCGGATGCCGAACGCTGGCTCGCCCGCGCAGCGCAATTACATCCGGACACCGACTCGCCCGACGAATGGGTCCGCGCCGCCTACCGACTCAAGGCCGGCGCGGAGGCATGACGAAACCGCGCGCGGCGGGCCGCGCGGCGCGACAAACGACATTCGAGTTGCGGGCACCCTGCGACTCTGCGAAAGTGACTGCGGCCGGATCGACCATCCCGCCGCCCATCGGAGAGTGAACACCGCATATGGCGCGAGAACGCATCATCTCCGCTCAGCCCGCGCACGACGACACCGACGCCGTCGTCAACGCGCTGCGGCCGCGCCGCCTCACCGAACTCATCGGCCAGACGCCCGTCATCGACCAGCTCCGCATCGCGCTGGAGGCAGCGCGCGGCCGGCGCGAACCGCTCGAGCACATCCTCCTCGACGGCCCCCCCGGACTCGGCAAGACCACCCTCGCCCACGTCATCGCCAACGAGATGGACGCGCGCATCCGCGTCACCTCCGGCCCCGCCATCGGCAAACAGGGCGACCTGATGAGCCTGCTTACCAACCTCGAAACCGGCGACGTGCTTTTCATCGACGAGATTCACCGCCTGCCCAAGCCGGTCGAGGAGTTCCTCTACCCGGCGATGGAGGACTTCCGCGTCGATTTCACCATCGAGGGCGGACTGGCCGCGCGAACCGTCAACTTCGCCCTCAAGCGCTTCACCCTCATCGGCGCCACGACGCGCGCCGGCCTGCTCTCGGCCGCCATGCGCGACCGCTTCGGCCTGCGCTTCCACCTCGACTTCTACGGCATCGAAGACCTGACCGAGATCGTCCGCCGCTCCGCCGTCCGCCTCGAAATCCCCTGTGAATCCGGCGCCCTCGGCGCACTCGCCCGCCGCGCACGCGGCACGCCGCGCGTCGCCAACCGACTCCTCCGCCGCACGCGCGACTACGCCCAAGTCCGCGGCGACGGCAAGCTCGACGCCCCCACCGTCGACGCCGCGCTCGATATCCTGCAGATCGACCCCCTCGGCCTCGACGAACTCGACCGCCAGTTCCTCCGCGCGCTCATCCACACTTACCGCGGCGGACCCGCCGGCGTCGACGCCCTCGCCGCAACGCTCGGACAGGAGCGCGACACACTCGAAGATGTGGTGGAGCCTTATCTGCTGCAAATCGGCTTCATCACCCGCACGCGCCAGGGCCGCTGCGCCACCCAGGCCGCCTATTCCCACCTCGGCCTGCCCTGGGTCGCCCCCCAATCCTCGCGCGACCCCACCGACGATTCAACACTTTTTCCGTAAATGCCAATGGCAAACTGGAGGTGCAGCGCCGCCCACAGTCCTTTCAACTCGCCAACACCCCCCAGTCGCCGACATTCCGCAATCCGCAATCCGCAATTCTTCTGCCATTCCGCATTCCGCATTCCC
>CAZNDQ010000074.1:0-12005 GCA_964571825.1 uncultured Planctomycetales bacterium
AAATGTGCCAGCATCTTCTCCCGCAGTGCTGCCTCCGGCACTGCCTCGGCCAGCGCCGTCGCGAATTTCTCCGGTGCCATCTTGTCCCGCCGATCGAGCAGTGCATACAGCGCCGGCAGCGCCTCTTCCGCGAACCCGAGGTCGAGCAGCATGTGCATCATCAGCCGCCGCGAGTTGATCCGCATCTCTACCTGCGCTGGACCCAGCCCGACGTGCCGGAAAAAGTCGATCGCCACAAAGATCGTCTCCGCATCCGCCAGCGGATCGTCTACCCCGAGCACATCGATATTCCACTGGAAAAACTCGCGCAGCCGCCCGCGCTGCGGCCGTTCCGCCCGGCACAGCCGCGGCATACTGAACCACTTGATCGGCAACGGCAGCGACCGCGCCCGCGCGTTGACCATCCGCGCCAGGGTCGGCGTCATCTCCGGCCGGATCGCCAACTCGCGCTCCCCGCGGTCCGTCAGGTGAAAGAGCTGCCCGACGATCTCCTCGCCGCTCTTGACCGTGTACAGATCGAGGTACTCGAGAATCGGCCCGTCGTACTCCTGAAACCCGTTTCGTAGCGACACCTCCCGCCACGCCTGCTCGATGTACCGGCGCACCCCCATCTCCGCCGGATAGAAATCCCGCATCCCCTTGATGGCCTGAAACTGCATGCGCCCGTCCTTCGTGCCGCGCCGGCGAACTACCGCGCCGCGCTCACGCACCCTTGCGCCGCGCTGCCGAAATTGTGAACGTCACCGACCCGCTTCGCGCCACCCGCGGCCCCTTCTTCGGCCGACGCCGCTTCCTTTGCTCCGCGGCCGCGCGACGTGCCCGCCGCGCCTTCAGATACTCCCGCCCGTACGCCATCAGCGCTTCCGGGTCCTCGAAGATCTTCGGTGCATCATCCGCGGCGTCCGCCGCGTGATAATCGCACTCGTCCGTTGTGTACTCACGGCAGATCGGTGGCCGCGTTTCGTACGTTGCGCACAGCCCGTCCGGACGCAGCATCCGGCAGTCCGCCTGCATCTGCACGTACCAGTCGCCGTCCTCGACGAACACCGAAATGCCCCGATGAAGCACGAACCACCGCATGTCCTCGAAGTCCCGCATCGTCTCCGGCGTATCGATCGGCAGAGCGATGTACCGGCAGCACGCCGCCGTGCAGTGTTCGCAGAGCACCGTTCCCATCACATCGTCCCTCGTCGCCGCAACTGGCCCAACGTCTCCCCCGAGTATAACCGGCCGCGCTCGCCTCACAATCGCACCCGCCGCATGGCGGCTCCGTCGGCGCGTGCTATATTCTTCGCCATGCGCATCATCTCCGGCCGCTGGCGAGGCCGGCGCCTTACCGCGCCCGACACCGATCGCACGCGCCCCCTCCTCGACCGCGTCAGGGTCTCCCTCTTCGACCGCCTCGGCGCCATGCTCGCCGAGCCGGGCACGCTTCCGCCGCTCAATGTCCTCGATCTTTTCGCCGGAAGTGGAGGCATCGGACTCGAAGCCCTCTCGCGCGGCGCCGCCCACTGCTGTTTCATCGAAAACGCTCCGCTCGCCCTCCGCGCCCTCCGCGCCAACATCGTTCACCTCGACTGCGGCGCCCAGTGCCTCGTCCTGCCTTCCGACGCCCTGCGCGCAGGCGTCCCTGTCCCCTGGCCTCCCGGCTACTCCCTCGCTTTCGTCGACCCCCCCTACCGCCTCGTCACGGACCGCCGCACCAGTGCCGCCGTTCCCGCGCTCATCGCCCGCCTTGCCGCCGGCCCCGCCCTGCTCCCCGACGCCCTCATCTTGTTTCGCTGCGAGCGCGAGGTAGACTTGGACCTCTCCGCCTGCAAGCCGGCGAAACTGATGGACGTGCAGACCTTCGGCCGAATGGCGATCTGGTGGCTCCGCGCAACGCCGTCGCGGGCCGATTCCGCCGAGACCGGACCGGGAAACCATGCCCAAAATGACGCCGTATGACGCCGCCGTCCGCATCGTCCGGCGCCTGCATGACCGCGGCTATGAGGCCCTCCTCGCCGGCGGCTGCGTCCGCGACGTCCTCCTCGGTCGTGAGCCCGACGACTACGACGTCGTCACCGACGCCCGCCCCCAGCGCATCGTCCGCATGTTCCGCCTCACACGCCGCGTCGGTGTGCAGTTCGGCGTCGTGCTGGTGCGCAGCGGCGGCCACTGGATCGAGGTCGCGACCTTCCGCACCGATCTCGCCTACGCCGACGGCCGGCACCCCACCGGCGTCGTCTTCGGCACGAAGGAGGAGGATGCGCGCCGCCGCGACTTCACCATCAACGGCATGTTCTATGACATCCGCACGCAGGAGGTCGTCGATTGCGTCGGTGGGCGGCAGGATCTCGAGGCCGGGCTGATCCGTGCCATCGGCGAGCCCGCGCATCGCTTCGCCGAGGACCACCTCCGCCTGCTCCGCGCCGTTCGCTTCGACGCGCGCTTCAACTTCCGCATTGAGGACGAGACCTGGCGCGCAATCATCGAGCATGCCTCGTCAATCCGCCGCACGAGTGCGGAACGCGTCCGTGATGAACTGGCGATGATGCTCGAGCACCCCAACCGCGTCCGCGCCCTCGAGCTGCTCCGCCGGACGGGCCTGCTCGACCACCTCTGGGCGGACGTGCGTTTCGACGACGCCGAATCGAAATCGGCTGAGCGGCTCCTCACGCTGCTCGGCGATCCTGTGTGCTTCGAGACCGGGTTGGCCTGCCTCCTGCACGCGCGCAAGCCCGCGGAAGCCGATCACCTCTGCCGCCGTCTGGCGCTGAGCAACCGCTCGCGCCTGTTCGTTGTCTGGCTGTTGCGGGAGACCGGGCGACTGGTCGCCGGTTACCGGCCGCAACTGTACGAACTCAAGGGCCTGATGACCGGCCCGGCCTTCGACGACTTCCTCCGCTTCTTCCGCGCACGCCTCGCCGCGGCGAACGCGCCGTCGGCGCCGGCCGACGAACTGTTCGAGCGCGCGACCGCCGTCCCCCCCGAAGCCGTCGATCCCCCCCCGTTGCTCACCGGGGATGACCTCCTTCGCCTGGGCGTCCCCGCCGGGCCGGCGCTCGGCCGCATCCTCGACCGCGTACGCATCGCCCAACTCAACGAGGAGATTGCCTCACCTGACGACGCGCTGACGCTCGCACAAGCCCTGATTCGCGGCGATCCCGCCTGATGTGATTCCGGCCGTGACTGTCGATCCAGCCTCGCGGCCCCTATTCCGGCCCCATCGCCTGCACCCGCTCCTCGATCGTCCCGACCTTCGTCAGCCGCACGCCATAATGTTCGCCGACCTTTACCGCCGTGCCGTGCCCGATGCAGTGATTGTTGGTCAGCAGATCGAGGTGCTCGTCTGCCGGCTTGAACAGCTCGATCACCGATCCCGGCGTTAGTTGCAGGATCTCGCGCAGCGGCATCTCCCGCGCCGCCAGCCGCACGATCACCGGCACCTCGATCCACAGAATGCGCTTCAGGTCCGTGTCGTGACTCGACACGCGAAACGACCGCGGCAATCCGCCGGCGCTCCCCACGCCCGACGGCTCAAGCGTCGCATTCGCCGTGTCCGCCCGACTCATGCCCGTCCTTCCGCGCTGCGAGCGCCGAACGCCGCCCGCGCGCAACCAAACCGCCCTTCCACTTGTCACATTATCGACCCCCCACCGGGGGCCGCTTGAAGTGCTTTTCCGGATCAGGCCACCTGGCCCAGGACGATTGTCGCGTTGTGGCCGCCGAAACCGAACGAATTGCTCATCGCCACGCGGATGCGCATGTCACGCGGCTGATTGGGAACGTAGTCCAGGTTGCACGACGGGTCCGGCTCGTCGAGGTTGATCGTCGGCGGCGCGACGTTGTTCCGCAGCGCCAGGATCGTCGCCACCAGCTCCACCCCCCCGCTCGCACCCAGCATGTGCCCCAGGCTGCTCTTCGTGCTGCTTACCGCCAGCTTGTCCGCGTGCGCGCCAAACACCTGACGGATCGCCATCGTTTCCGCGATGTCGCCCAGCGGCGTGCTCGTTCCGTGCGCATTGATGTAATCCACACGCTCCGGCGCGATCCGCGCATCATCCAGCGCCCAGCGCATCGCCTTGGCCGCACCCTCACCGTTTTGCGCCGGCTGCGTGATGTGCGCTGCGTCGCCGCTCGCGCCGTAACCCAGTACCTCCGCGTAGATCGGCGCGCCGCGCCGCCGCGCGTGCTCGTACTCCTCGAAGATCAGGATCCCCGCTCCCTCTGCCAGCACGAACCCGTCGCGGTTGCGGTCAAACGGCCGCGAAGCCCGCGCCGGATCGTCGTTCCGCACCGACAGCGCCTTCATCGCCGCGAACGCTCCCAGCCCCAGCGGCGTCAGCGCTGCCTCGCTGCCCCCCGTGATCATCACGTCCGCGTGGTTCCGCTGGATCGTCCGAAACGCGTCGCCCATCGCGTTCGTCGCCGATGCACACGCCGTTGCCACCGCACCGTTCGGACCCGTCGCATTGAAGTGGATCGAAATGTTCCCCGCCGCCGCGTTCACCATCAGCTTGGGAATCGTGAACGCCGAGATCTTCTCTGGCCCCTTCGTCATCAGCCGGCTGCACTGCTCCTCCAGTTCGATCAGCCCGCCGATCCCCGAACCGATGATGACCCCCGTCCGGTCCGACGGCAGCGAGTGGAAATCCGCCCCGCAGTCTCGCGCCGCCGCCTGGCATGCCACCAGCGCGAACTGCGCAAAGCGGTCCAGCCGCTTGATCTCCTTCCGCTCAATGTACTGCGTCGGATCGAATGATTTGCATTCGCCGCCGAAACGGACGTCGAAGCCCTCGGTCGAAAAGCGCGTGACGGTTGCCACGCCGCTCTCGCACGCCAGCAGCCGGTCCCAAAAGCCGTCCACCGACTCGCCCAGCGCGGTCACCACGCCCATGCCGGTGACGACGACCCGCCGTGTCTCAGCCATCGCTGCCTCTCAGACGCCCGCCGGCGGATGCTACGACTTGGCCTTGTTTGCATGCTGCGTGATATAGGTGATCGCCTGGCCCACCGTCTTGATCTTTTCCGCCTCCTCGTCCGGGATGCTCATTTCGAATTCGTCCTCAAACTCCATGACGAGTTCGACCGTATCCAGAGAATCGGCGTTCAGGTCGTTGACGAAGGACGTGTCGCGATTGATCTCCGACTTGTCCACGCCCATCTGTTCGGACACGATGGCGATGACCTTGTCCTGGATTTCCTGCTCGCTGAGCACAGACCGTACCTCCATAATGCTTCAACTCCTGGCGCCGCCCAGCACGTCGGCGGTACTATATCGCGTGCCTCCCGGCCCTTCAATACCGGGTGCCGCACCGCTCGATCGGCCGCGGCGTCCCCTGTTGCCGCAACAACTGCATTCCGAACCACGCGACCCGCTGTCACATGGCCATGCCGCCGTCTACCTTGATGATCTCTCCCGTAATGTACGAAGCGTCGGGGCTCGCCAGAAACGCCACGATCCCTGCCACCTCCGCCGCCTCACCGAACCGCTGCATCGGAATCAGCGGCAGCACCCCCTCCTTGATCGTCTTCGGCAGGACCTCCGTCATGTCCGTCGTAATAAACCCCGGCGCCACCGCGTTGCACGTGATCCGTCGTTTCGCCAGCTCCTTCGCCGTCGACTTCGTCAGGCCGATCAGCCCCGCCTTGCTCGCCGCGTAATTCGCCTGCCCCGCGTTCCCCGCGATCCCTGACACGCTCGAAATATTGATAATCCGGCCCTTCCGCGCTCGAACCATGTGCCGCGACACCGCCCGCGTCAGCCAGAACGCAGACCGCAGATTCGCCGTCAGCACTGCCTCAAACTGCTCATCGTCCATGCTCATCAGCAGCCCGTCGCGCGTGATCCCCGCATTGTTCACCAGAATGTCGATCTTACCCTCGCGCTGCACCACGTCCTCGACGCACTTGTCGATCGCCTCGCGGTCACATACGTCCAGCGCGCACGGCACCACCCTGCCCGGCGCCTCCACCGATGCCGCCTCCGCCGCAACCTCCCCCAGCTTCGCCATGTCGCGCGCGCAGGCGATCACCGTCGCCCCCTCCCGCGCCAGCCGCACGCTGATCGCACGTCCGATCCCGCGGCTCCCGCCCGTCACGATCGCCACTTCGTTGCTCAGCTTCACGACTGGCTTCCTTCGAGGCTCGCCTGCACCTGCGGCGACAGCTTCGCCACGTCCTCCGCCGTACTCACGTTGCGGCACCTGATATTGCGGTCGATCCGCCGCATCAGCCCCGTCAGCACCCGCCCCGGACCCGGCTCAAGAAACTCGCTCACACCGCGCGACGCCAGGTTCCGCACCGTCCGCTCCCACAACACCGGGCTCGTCATCTGCCGGAACAGCAACTCGCGCATCGTCTCCGGTCCGCCGTGCGGCTCAGCCGTCACGTTGCTGTATACGGGGAATCGCGTCGTACCGAAAGTCGCCCGATCCAGCTCCTCCCGCAGCCGACCCGCCGCTTCCGCCATCAGCGGTGAGTGAAACGCCCCGGAAACAGGCAACTCCACCCCTCGCGTCCCGTATTCTCCACACAAATCCAACGCACGCCTGACAGCCGATTTCGTCCCGGAAAGTACAATCTGCCCCGGACAGTTCAAATTGGCAAGCGTAAGCACCTCTCCTCCCGCCGCCCGCTGGCAAAGCTCCCGCACCTTAGCTTCGTCGAGGTTCATCACGCATACCATTCCCCCCGGCTGCGTCCGCCCCGATTCCCACATCAACGACCCCCGCACGTGAACCAGCCGCAGCGCATCCTCGAACGACAGCGCCCCGGCCGCGTGCAGCGCCGTGTACTCACCAAGGCTCAGCCCCGCCGCCGCAGAAACCTCAAGCGCCCCCCCCGCCGTTTCGCACATCGCCTGCCAGTAGGCTGCGCTCACCAGCAGGATGGCCGGTTGCTGAATGTCCGTCTGCTCCAGTTTCTCCACCGGACCGTCGAAACAATACTTCTTGATGTCATATCCGACGATCTCTCCCGCCGCGTCGAACAGTCGCCGCACAGAAGGAAACCGCTCGTACAGGTCCCGGCCCATGCCCACGGCCTGGGCCCCCTGGCCCGTAAACACCGCCGCGGTCCCGCCGGTTGATGTCATTGTTCCTGCTCCGACTGCTTCCTGGTCTGATCGATCATGCTTCGTCAGCGCCACAGCCCGGCGGGCTAAAGCCTGACCACACTCGAGGCCCAGGTCAGTCCCGCTCCGAAGGCCACCATCACCACGACGTCGCCGCGCCGCAGCCGCCCCGCCTCGCGCAGTTCGTCCAGTGCGATGGGTACCGAAGCCGCCGATGTGTTACCCGTCCGGTGGATGTTGATGTACATCTTCTCCGGCGGAATATTTAACTTGTCACGCGCGGATTCAATGATTCGCAGGTTCGATTGATGTGGGATGACCATCGCCACCTCGCCCAGCGATAGCCCGCTCTGTTCCAGCGCGTCCTGCATCACTTCCTGCATCTGCGTCACCGCAAATTTATACACTTCGCGCCCGCGCATCTTCACCAGGTGGAGCTTCTCGTTCAGCGTCTTCTGCGAAGTCGGCTCGCGCGATCCCCCGCCCGGCGCCCAGATCAGCGGTGCTCGGCCGCCGTCCGCAGACAGCCGCGCGTACAGGATCGCCTGGTCCTCACGCTCCGCCGGGCCGATCACCGCCGCACCCGCCGCGTCCCCGAACAGCACGCACGTCGAGCGGTCCGCAAAGTCCACCAGCCGCGTCATTACATCCGCGCCGACGATCAGCACGTGACGGTAGAATCCGGTCTCCACGAAGTTCGCCGCGATCGCCAGCGCGTACACAAACCCGCAGCACGAGGCCGATATGTCAAACGCCGGGATCGTGCCGAGCCCCAGCCTGTCTTGGACGAAGCAGGCCGTCGCCGGAAATGGCACCTCCGGCGTGATCGTCGCCAAAATGATCAGATCGATCTGATCCTTCGAGACGCCCGCGTCGCGAATCGCGGCTTCCGCCGCGTTCGTGGCAATCGTCGCCGTTGACTCGCCGTCGCCGGCGAAACGCCGCTCGCGGATGCCCGTACGCTCGTGGATCCACTCGTCAGACGTGTCCAGGTGCTGCTCAAAGTAAGAGTTCGGCACCACCCGCGACGGCAGGTACCGACCCGTCCCCTTGATCGCAACCCGCAGTCGAGCCATCGCGGCTGGGCTCCCTACTTACCCGAGGTCAGCGCAGCGGTGAACTTTGCGTTCACCTCGCGCACGACGAATTCACGCGCCACGCGTACGGCGTTGCGGATCGCCCGACGGTCGCTCCGGCCGTGACAGATGATACAGACCCCGTCCACCCCCAGCAACGGCGCCCCGCCGTACTCGCTGTAATCATGTTTCGCCCACACCGCCTTGACGATCGGGTCGAACCGCTTCGCCGCCTCCGGGTCGCGCTCTGTCAGTTCCCGCGCGATCGTCTCGAACAGCCCCTCCGACAGCCCCTCCGTCAGCTTCAGCACGATGTTCCCCACGAACCCGTCGCACACCACCACGTCGCACTCGCCGCGGAAGATTGTCTGCCCCTCCACGTTCCCTACGAACCGGATACGGTCGTCCTCCTTCAGCCGCTGCCACGCATCCCGTACCAGTTCCGTCCCCTTCAGGTCCTCCTCCCCGATCGACAGCAGCCCCACGCGCGGCTGCTCGATCCCCACCACCTCGTGCGCATACACCGACGCCATCGTCGCGTAGTCCTGCAGGTGGTGCGGCTTGGCCGCGATGTTCGCCCCCACGTCGCAGATCACGATCGGCCCGTGGAACGCCGGAATCACCACCGCGATCCCCGACCGCGAGACACCTTCCAGCAGCCCCAGCTTGAGCTGCCCCGCCGCGGCAAAGGCGCCCGTGTTCCCGGCGCTGATGCACGCGTTGTACTCCTTGTGCGCGCACGCCACCGCCATCCGCACGATCGACGAATCCCGCTTCTGCCGCAGTGCCTCGACCGGCAGCTCCGCCATGTCGATCACCTGCGTGCAATGGACGATGCGGATGCCCTCGCGCGATCCTTCCGCCAGCCGCAGTTCCTTCTCCACGGCGCGTTCGTCGCCAAAGAGCGTCAGCTCCACGTCCGGCATCGCCGCATGGGCGTCGACAACCCCGCGCACGATCTCCCGCGGGGCGTGGTCTCCCCCCATCGCATCAACTGCGATCTTCATGGATCTCAGGACTCCTCGGTCTTCCGCGGCAGCATCACCTTCGACGAGACGTAGCCGCAGTTCGAACAGGCGGTGTGCGGCAGCTTCGCGTTGCCGCACTGCGGACAGGCGACCGTGTTGATCGACTTCATCGCGTGATGCGCCCGCCGCGCCCGCGTCCTGCTCTTCGAGGTTTTCTTGACTGGAAGCATCGCTTGGTACTCACAAAGGAAGAAATCAAGTCGGCCGCCCCACAAGTGAGCGCCACGGCCTGTCTGAATCGGCATTGCCGTGCGCCACCGCCGGTGCCGGGCGAAATCACCACGAACAGATGCCGAAGTCGAGATTCCCGCGATCGAGTCCTGCTACGGTCCCGGCCGAGACGCCGAACCTGACTGCAAGACGGGCTAAAATAGGGGCTTGCCAAAAAACTGTCAAGCCACGCACGGCAACAAACCAGGCCCCCGTTTCACTTATAACTCCCGACCCGAAGCGGAGTTGCAGCCGACTAATTCCCTAGCCGCGCCAGCACCCACTCCCGGCCCGCCGCCAGCGCCTCCCCCAGTCCCTCCGGCCGGCTCCCCCCGGCCTGCGCCAACTCCGGCTTACCTCCCCCCCGTCCCTCTACCAGCGGCGCCACCGCCTTGATCAGGTCCCCCGCCTTGAGTCCCCGCTTCACCAGGTCGTCGCTCATCGATGCCAGCAACTGCACCTTGCCCTCGCCCAGGAAGCCGATCAGCACCGCCGCCGACCCCGCCTGCGCGCGAAACCAGTCGATGGCCTCGCGCAACTGCTCCGCTGGCGCCTCCGGCACCTCCCCCACAATCACCTTCGCCCCCCCCACCGCCGTCGCCTCGCTGAGCAACCGCTCCCGCGCCGACTTCACGTCCGCCACCGCCCCGCTCCGGAGCTGCTTGCTCAGCCTCTTCGATTCCTCCTTCAGCGCCGCGATCCGCGCCGCCAGCTCCTCACGCGGCGCGTTCAACTCCCCCGCCGCCGCCGACACCCAGCGATTCAGGTCCAGCACATAGTCCACAGCCCGCGGCCCCGTCAGCGCCGTGATCCGCCGCACCCCCTTCGCCACCCCCTCTTCCGCGACAATCTTGAACAGCCCCGCCTGGCTCGTCCGCGACAGGTGTGTCCCGCCGCAGAACTCGCGCGACACCCCCCCACCGATCTCCACCACGCGCACTCGCTCCCCGTATTTCTCGCCGAAAAACGCCCGCACGCCCGGCAGCTTCCGCGCCTCCTCCGTCGGCAACTCGCGCGTCTCCACCGCCAGGTCCGCCAGGATTTGCCCGTTCACCATCCGCTCGATCCGCTCGATCTCCTCCGCCGTCACCGGCCGCGGATGATCGAAGTCAAACCGCAGCTTCGCCGCGTCCACCAGCGAGCCGCGCTGCGTCACGTGCTCCCCCAGCACCTCGCGCAGCGCCAGATGCAGTAAATGCGTCGCCGTGTGATTCCGCCGCGTATCCTCGCGCGCCGCGTCCACCGATAGCTGCGCGGCCTGCCCCGCCTCCAGATACCCATCCCCCACATGCCCGACGTGCACGATCCCGTCCCCCAGCCGCTGCGTGTCGTCGACGTCAAACGTCCCCGTCGGCGTGACGATCGTCCCCGCATCGCCGACCTGCCCCCCCTGCTCCCCATAGAAGCAGGTCCGGTCGAGCACCAGCCCCACCTCGCCGCTCGACGCCTCCAGTCGCCCGCTCGTCACCAGCTTGTTGCCGCTCACCCAGCCGATCAGCGTCCCCTCGCACTCGCGCCCCGCATACTTCGGCTTCTCGTCCGTCTTCGGCAGCGTCCCGTCAAACGAAAGCTGTGCATGGCTCCGCGCGGCCGCGCGCGCCTTCTCGCGCGCCTCTCCCATCAGCTTCTCGAACCCCGCCTCATCGACGCTCAGCCCACGCTCCTCCGCCATCTGCCGCGTCAGGTCGAACGGAAACCCGTACGTGTCGTAGAGCTTGAACGCATCCGCAGCACCGATCGTCTTGCTCGCCGCTCCCGCCGCTGCATCCTCGAACAGCGCCATCCCCCGGTTCAGCGTCCGCCCGAAGCTCGCCTCTTCCTCGCGGATGATCTCGCCCGCCCGCTCCGCGCTCTTGCGCAGCTCCGGAAACGCCTCCCCCATCACTTCCACCAGCGTCGGCACCAACCGGTACATGAACGGCTCGCGCTGCTCCAGCGCCTGTCGCCCGAACCGCGCCGCTCGACGCACTAGCCGCCGCAGGACGTACCCCCGCCCCTCGTTGCTCGGCAGCGCCCCGTCCGTGATCGCAAACGTCAGCATCCGCAAATGGTCCGCCACCACGCGAAACGCCGTGTCCGTGTGGCTATCCAGCCGCGCCGTGTACCGCTTGCCCGTAATCCGCCCCATCTCGCCGATGATCGGCATGAACAGATCGGTGTCGTAGTTGCCGGGCACCTTCTGCAGGATGCGGCAAAGCCGCTCGAATCCCATCCCCGTGTCCACGTGTTTGGCCGGCAGACCCACCAGCCGCCCGCCCGGCTCACGGTTGAATTGGATGAACACGAGGTTCCAGATCTCCATCACCTCGGGCACGCCCGCGTTCACCTTCTTCGCGCCCGACTTGTCCGGCGTCAGGTCGATGTGGATTTCGCTGCACGGCCCGCACGGCCCCGAGTCGCCCATCTCCCAGAAGTTGTCCTTCTTCCCGAAACGCTGCACGCGCTCCGGCCCGATGATCTCCGCCCAGAGCTGCTCCGCCTCGTGATCCGGCTCCAGCCCGTCATGCGCGTCCCCGCCGAACACGGTCGCGTACAGCCGGTCCTTCGGCAGCCCCCACACGCCCGTCAGCAGCTCCCACGCCCAGGCAATCGCTTCCTTCTTGAAGTAGTCGCCGAAGCTCCAGTTGCCCAGCA
>CAZNDQ010000075.1:0-4697 GCA_964571825.1 uncultured Planctomycetales bacterium
CGATGAAATATGCGTTCTCCACGTCGCCGACTGTGCCGCCGATTTCGACGAAGACCACGTCCGCCGCCGACGCTACCGCGAGTTCGCGCAGCCGGCTCTTCACCTCGCCCGTCACGTGCGGGATCATCTGCACGTCGCGCCCGAGGTACCCGCCCTGCCGCTCCTTCTCCAGCACGCGCGTGAAAATCTGCCCGCTCGTCGTGAAGTTCAGCCGCGACAGATCGTGATCGAGCATCCGCTCGTACGTCCCCAGGTCCATGTCGCATTCGATCCCGTCGTCGAGCACGAACACCTCGCCGTGCCGATACGGATTCAGCGTCCCCGAATCGATGTTGAGATAACCTTCCAGCTTGATCGGCTCAACCGTCAGCCCGTGGTCCTGTAAGCATTTCGCCAGCGATGACGAAAATATCCCTTTCCCCAGCCCGCTCATTACCGTGCCGAAGACGATGACGTAGCGCGTCTGCCCCGGCCTGTAGCCCGCCGGCATCGGCGTATAGAACTCGGTCCCCTCGGAGACATGTCCGACCCGCGCCAGCCGCTCATTCGGTTTCATCTTGCACCCACCTCAACTCGCCGCCGCATTCCGCGCCCGCCACCGCGTCACAAACGCCGCGTAGTCCTCGGCCGTATCGATTCCCACGGCCGCCCGCTCCACCACCGCCACCGCCATCCGCTCCCCCCGCTCCAGCACGCGCAGCTGCTCCAGCTTCTCCATCTGCTCCAGCGGCGTCGGCCCCCATTGCGAGAATCGCTCCAGGAATTCCCGCCGATAGGCGTATATCCCCAGGTGCAGCAGCCAGCGACCCGGGTCGCGCGCGCGATCGGCCGGCTCGCGCGGATGCGGGATCAGGCTTCGCGAGAAGTAGAGCGCCCGCCCCGCCTCATCGACCACCACCTTGACGTTGTTCGGGTTCTCCGCCACCGCCACTGACTCGAACGGGCACGCCAGCGTCCCCACCGCGCACTCGCTCCGCTCCTCCATCACCGCCACCAGCCGGTCGATCGACTCCGGCTCAATCTCCGGCTCGTCCCCCTGCACGTTCAGCACGAACCCCACGCGCGCCTCAAGCCCCCGTGCCACCTCTGCGATGCGGTCCGTCCCGCTCGCGTGGTCCGCCCGCGTCATCTGCGCCTCGCCGCCAAACTCTCGCACCGCGCGCACGATCCGCTGATCGTCCGTCGCCACGATCACGCGCCCGACGCGCGACGCCCGCGCCGCCTGCTCGTACACGTGCTGGACGAGATACTTGCCGGTCTCCGCCAACAGCGCCTTGCCGGCCAGCCGCGTCGACCCGTACCGCGCAGGAATGACGGCCACCACGCTCACGGCCGAACCGCTCCCGTCGCTCACCGCTCTGAAAATCTCAGGGGACAATAGCAAAGTCTACCGCACTGCCGCGCACCCTGTCAAAAACGTGGCCGCGCTCCACGCTCTGCGCCGCGCACCCCCGCTTGCCCCTCCGCGTGCCCACCAGTATCGTGCCCCCGTTCGCCCCATCCAGTCGCGCGCCCCCGGAGTCCCCCGCTGTGAACCGCAACTGGCTCCTCACCCTCCTCATCCTCGTCGGCATCGTCCTCGGCGTCGTCGTCGGCCAGCTCCTCCACGACCCCGCCTGGTCCGTCGGCCGACCCGAATCCCAGCACGCCCACGCCTCCGCCTTGGCCACCTTTTCCTTCCTCGGCAACACCCTCTTCATGGGCCTGCTCAAGATGCTCGTCATCCCCCTCGTTGCCGCCAGCGTCATCGCCGGCATCACCAGCATGGGCAATGTCCGCGAACTCGGCCGCATCGGCCTAAAGACGGTCGTCCTCTACCTCGTCACCACCCTCCTCGCCACCGTCATCGGGCTCGTCCTTGTCACCTCGCTCGACCCCGGCCGCCGCATTGGCGACGCGCAAAAACAGGCCGCCGAATCCGAATTCGTCGCTGACTCTTCACAGGCCGCGTCCGTCTCCGAGCACGCCGCCGGCGGCCTCCTCGGCGTGGCCACAAACCTCTTCCGCCAGATGATCCCCGAAAACATCGTCGCCGCCGCCGCCCAGGGGCAGCCCCTCCCCATCATCTGCTTCGCCATCTTCTTCGCCGTCGTCGTCACCCTCCTCGGCGAGCGCGGCCGCATCATCATCCAGTTCAACGATGCGGTCTTCGACGCCCTGATGAAGATGGTCCACGTCGTCCTGCTCATCGCCCCCGTCGGCGTCTTCGCCCTCATGGCCTGGAGCGTCGCCCGCATCGGCCTGCAGACCTTCGCCCAGTCCATCGGCCTTTACATGATCACCGTCACCGCCGGCCTCGCCGTCCACGGCCTCATCATCCTGCCCCTCTTCTGCATCCTCCTCGCCCGCTCCAACCCCTTCCGTTTCATGCACCAGATGCGCCAGGCCCTCATGACTGCTCTCGGCACCGACTCCTCCTCGGCCACCCTCCCCGTCACCATCGAGTGCGCCACCGAATACGGCGGTGTCAGCAAGAAGGCTGCCGGCTTCGTTCTGCCGCTCGGCGCCACGATCAATATGGACGGCACGGCACTCTACGAGGCCGTCGCCGTCGTCTTCATGGCCCAGGCGTATAACATTCCCCTCGAATTCGACGATTTGGTGCTCGTAGCGATCACTGCCACCCTCGCCGCCATCGGCGCGGCCGGTATCCCCTCCGCCGGCTTGGTGACAATGGTCATCGTCATTCAGGCCGTGAACACCAGCGTCCTCGACGCCAACCCCGACCTCTCCGCCATCCCCATGGCCGCCATCGGACTTATCATCGGCGTCGACCGGATCCTCGACATGATGCGCACCACCGTGAACGTCTGGGGCGACTGCGTCGTCGCCAAGATCATCTCCAATACCGACCGCGCCTGAGCCCCCGGAATACGATCGCCGTAACCCGCGGCACTGACAGATGTTGAGGCCTACTGGACGACTCGCCCTGCGCGCGGTAAACTGGTCTCTCACGTCCGGTTCTTTGTGCTTGATCTCCTGGCGTTTGGTCTCATGGAACCGGGCCTGGTTTCGATTGAACGCTCGCGGTCGACCCCGGTTTACCGGGGTTGGCAGATCGAGCGTATTAGGGGGGGCTGTATGAGATCAACCCGTTCCGGTACTGCGACCGCCGCGCCGGTGAACGATCCCGCACCATTCACCATGGCCGCACCCGCCCAGGAGCCCCTGATTGACGCTGCAGGGTGGGACGCACTCCAATCCGCCCTTGGACTCTCCCGCCGCGAGATCGAAGTCACGCAGCATGTTTTCGCCTGTGAGAAAATGTCCACAACCGCCCGGCGCCTGCAGCTGTCACTGGGCACCGTAAAGACCTACATGCAGCGAGTTTACGCCAAGCTCGATGTCGATAACCAGCGCAGTCTGCTCCTCACCATTCTCAGCACTCACCGGCGTCTGTTGCAGAAGCGCACCATTGGCGCCGAACGCACCTCTGTCACCACCGTTTGAGACCATCCACGGGTGTCCACCGCGCGGATGACATCCGCACAACCGACTGGTTTGCGCCCCGCCCGGTTGGTACGCTGCTTCGCAGAGCCACTTCAAATTGTGACGAGACTTTTGTGCCCCAAACCTCTGGAGGAACGCACATGAATCGCAACATCGGATTGATCGCATTGGGCGTGCTGGTGCTGGCTGCACCGGCCGCACTGGCACAGCCGGGAACCCTCATCCAGAACGTGCCGTTGCCCGTCCCGGGCTTCGGCGTGTCAGTGGCCGTCGACTGCGACGGAAACGTCTACTACACTAACAATCCGGACGCGGACGGCGTCTTCCGCAACAATCTCTACAAGATGGACAAGGATGGCAACCTGCTCGCAACCGTTCCCATCCTCGACGCAATCTCCGGGGCTTCCGTCTCCATCGACGAGATCGCCTGGGACAACACGCGCAACATCCTCTGGGGCGTCGAGCACAACAGTAACCCCGAGGATGTCTACCAGATTGACCCCAACACCGGCACCGCCACGTTCCAGTTCGTCGCAACCATGACCGTCAGCGTCGGCTCCTTCCGCGACGGTCTCGCCTATGACGGCACGGACGATACCCTCTGGGTCACCGGCGACGTGAGCACCACCATCGAGCACTACACCAGTGCCGGCGTGTTCATCAACCAGATTGTGCCCACTGACGCCGCGGGAGGCACGCTGGGCCTGATCAGCGGCGTCATCGTTGGCGTCGGCGACCTGCTCTACCTCGGACGAAATGGGGCGGTGCAGATTGTCCAGGTGCGCAAGAGCGACGGCGGCTTCATCGGCGTCTTCGCTTCGCCCGGCGGCGCCCGCGATGAGGGGCTCGAATGCGACCCCATCAACTTCGCCCCCACTCTCGCCCTCTGGTCCCGCGAGTTCAACTCCCCGGGGTTCATCTCCGTCATCGAAATCGAGCCCAACACTTGCGCCTGCGGCGGCGGCGAAATCGTCTGCGTCCGGACGCTCGGCTACTGGAAGAACCACGCCAGCGCCTGGCCCGTCGATGACCTTACGCTAGGCACCGTCAACTACGATCAGGCGCAGCTTCTGTCCATTCTCCGCCGGCCCGTTCGCGGCAATGGTCTCGTCTCCCTCGCGCACCAGTTGATCGCCGCCAAGCTCAACGCCGCCAACGGCGCGCCCGTGCCGCCGGCCGTGCAGGCCGCCATCGCCGCCGCCGATGCGCTCATCAACGGACTTGTCGTGCCGCCGGTTGGCAACGGG
>CAZNDQ010000075.1:4707-12001 GCA_964571825.1 uncultured Planctomycetales bacterium
TCTGCACCCGTCGATGACCAGCGGGCTGACGTCAATTCTGGATCAGTACAACAACGGCCTCGCGCCAGACGGCCCGCCGAACTGCGACGACTCGTTGAAGCTCGCGCCAACGGCGCTGCCCGAGTTGGTACAGTCCCAGGCAGCACTGCCCGCGCCGTCGCCGCTTTCCGCGCCGGCGCCGGTCGAGAACGAACTGGCCAAGTAACGCGCGCCTCCTCGCCGGGCCTTGGCCGCCGCGTCCTCGTTGGACGCACCGTGAACGATCGAATCGCCCCGGAGCGCACTTCAGAGGGCGCTCCGGGGCGATTTCGTTTTTTTGCTAGACGCTGGTGGTCGTCGAACCCACCTGGACCCGGCTCCTTCCGTCAACAGGTACCACACCCCAACTCGTCTTCTCCACAAAGGAGTGAAAGGCACCTGTTGTTGTGGGTTCACTTTCTCCAGTGCCATGAGCTGCTTACTGTAATTGCCCATGCGGCGGTCAGTCCGCCTCCTGCGCTCTACGGGGGCCTCTCCAATGACCTTCCCGACCGGCCTCTTCGCCGTCTGCGACCGTAGCGAGATCATCCGCACGGCCGAAGCCCACGGCCTCTGGCTCGAAGACGACGGCACCGGCTACTCGTTCCTCGAGCCGCTCGTCCCCGGCCCCTGCGTCACCATCGGTGGCGCGAACGATACTAACGACGTCGACGTACTCAAACAACGCCTCTGCGCCGCCATCAACGACCTGGTTGCTCGTTTCGGACGAGCCGGTATCGTCGACGATATGGTCGGCCTCGGGGACCGCGAAAACGAGGCCCGTTTCGTCGACGCAGGCCTCCCCGCCACCCCCGACCAGCTCGACGACTACGACATGAACTCCATGATCATCCGCCGCTACCGAATGCGTTGAATGCCTGCCGCGTACACCACGGAGGCGAGAATATCGAATCGCAGATCGCAGCACGACCGGAGGCAAGACGTTGCCACCCAATGGGTGAGCTGCGAATAATCATGCGTGCCCTCTCCCGTTCGCATCACCATCGGCTTCGTCTGCTTCCTCGCGGCCACTGCCACATTCATCTCCATGCTCTTCCCCTCTAACGGCTGGTCCTCCGTCACCTGGGCTGAACTTGCCTCCCGCGTCGCGCTGATTCTGCTCTTCATTTCCGGCACCCTCTGGGGTTTCGGCATCCGGCGGTCCGCCCGCGTCCTTTTCGTTGTCACCTGCCTGCTCCTGGCCCTCGCCGCGCTCCGCGCCCTCCAGGATTCTCCCGTAGGCCAGCCCGCACGCTCGGCTGGTGGCTTCCTTCACCCCGCCTTGATCTTCGTGCCCTCCGACCTCGGCGCCGCCCCGTCCGTTCGCAAGCGTTCGCGCTGATCCATCTACGCAAACACCCATGCGGCAATGGCCGCGTTCCGCCTTCTTCGCTTGATGACTGGCAGTCTGCGTTGGGCCTGCCTCCAAGACCGCCACGTCTGACGAACTCGGACCCGGCGGCGCACAAGTCAACGAGCCGCCGCGCGCCTGGTCGTCCGAAAACTCGGGACACTCGGCGCAACGTCGAGCGCGTGTTGCACGGAATGGATTGCACGGACTTTTTTCCGGACCGTCTGGATCGGACGTTGTCAGATTGCGGGACCGAATTCTATCTTTCCCGTCAGCGGTGAAGCGGATGGAGCTGCGCGCCGATAGCGATTGGGAATTGTGAACTCGATCCGGGGGGGAAAAAATGGGCAAGCGCACTTTCGTTCTGTTTGCGGCCGCGCTGGCCGCATGCCTGGTCGCCGGCTGCGGCGACGTCAGTTCTCTGGTCAACACGCTGACCACGGTTGAGGGCGAAGTTCAGACCGCCGAGACGAGCGGCGGCGTGAGCAGCGGTTCGGGTCCGCATCTCGAGTCGGGGGGACTGGTCGTCGTTGAGGCCGAGCACTTCACAGATTCGTATGCCGACTACGTCACTGTCCTCGGTCAGAAGGTCGAGGCGAATAACCGGCACTGGTACATCCAGGCGGGCAGCCAGGTCGGTCCGACGCCGGATCCGGACGGCTATCACGGCGGCGGATCGGGCGATGCATACGTCGAGTGTTTGCCGGACACGCGCGTAACGCACGCGGACCCGCTGGGGCCGGGGAGCTTGTACAACTCGGCCGAGGGCGGCTCATACCTCGAATATGAAGTCGATTTCGAGACGACGGGAACATATTACGTCTGGGTGCGGGCGTATTCGAGCGGCACCGAGGACAACGGGATTCACGTCGGCCTCGACGGCGATAAGCCATCGAGCGGGGCGAAGGTCCAGGTGTGCGGGCAGAACGCCTGGAAGTGGTCGAATGCGCAGCGCGATTCGGGCGGCACAGCCTGCGGCGTCAACGGCACAATCACCGTGCAGGTGACGACGCCGGGCGTACACGTCGTTTCGCTGCACCAGCGCGAGGACGGATTCGAGCTGGACCGGTTTCTGATGACGACCGATCCGAGCTACGTCCCGGGCGGGGCGGGCCCGCGGGAGTCGGACCGCACGAATCCGTGATGGAGTAAACAAGTCGGCCCGCGGCGCGTGATGCACGAGAGTGCGAGTCATTCGCCGCGGGCTGAATCAGGATTCTGCGAAGTACTGGGCCAGGGCGTTGCGCAGGCATGTGCGGCGCCCTTTTCCTTTGCGCGCGATAGGCGGGCGGTACAATGTTATCTGGTGGCGAGCGACGAGCGCCGCAAAGTAAGCAACATTCGAGGAGCACGCGCATGGCGAAAATGGACAAGGCAACCGAATCGATGGCGAAGAACCTGGAGGAGAAGACGGGCAAGTCGCTGGCGGAGTGGGTGAAGGTGGCGCGGAAGCTGGGGGCGGCGAAACATGGCGAGATCGTCAAGCACCTGAAGGAACAGCACGGGATGGGGCACGGCTACGCGAACCTGGTGGCGCAGTCGGCGATCGGGGTGCTGAGCGAGGGGGCGGTCGAGGGGGACGATCTGGTGGCGGCGCAGTACGGGGGGGAGAAGGCGGGGCTGCGGGCGGTGTACGACAAGCTGGTGAAGGCGGTCGAGGGGTTCGGCAAGGACGTGGAGATCGCGCCGAAGAAAACTTACGTGTCGCTGCGGCGGTCGAAGCAGTTCGGGCTGATCCAGCCGAGCACGAAGACGCGGGTGGACGTGGGGATCAACCTGAAGGGCGTGGCGGCGAAGGGCCGGCTGGAGGCGTCGGGGTCGTTCAACGCGATGGTGACGCACCGGGTGCGGGTGGAGTCGGCGATGGAGGTGGATGCGGAGCTGATCGGCTGGCTGCGGCAGGCGTACGAGGGGGCGTAGAGATTAATCGCTTAGCGCGGAGAGCGCGCAAGTGAGGCGCGCGTGTCGAGCGAGGCGGTGGACGAAGTCGCGTTCGGTGGGGGCGCCTTTGGCGAGGAGGAGTTCCTGGAGGGCGGCGCGGTCGCGGGGGGGCCAGGCGGCAATGTCGGGGATGAGGGCGAGGACGACGCTGAGGCGCTCGAACCACATTCGCTGATCGGCGGGCCAGAGTTTCCAGCGGCAGACGGTGCGGGCGAGGCGCGGGGAGCAGTCTTTTCCGCCGGTGATGGCGCGGGCGAGGCGGGCGGCGCAGGTTTTTTCGGCGGCCACGCGGTCGCCGGCAAAGTCGCGGGTGATCATCTCGGTGACGCGCAGGCCGATGCGGCCGACGCGCGGCTCATGCCAGGTGTCGAGGCCGGCGCCGGGCAGGCCGAAGTACATGTCGCTCTGCGCGAGGCGCCTCAGCGTCCGCGTGTCGCAGCGGTAGCCGGGGCGTCGGCGGACCTTTTCGCGCTCCGACGCGGCCAGCTCGGCCACGTGCGGTTCGATGGGGCGGAACCCCATCTTGTAGTAGAACCAGAAGGAGCCGGATTCGAGTGCCTCGTCGTTGTCGTCGCCGATCTGGTAGCGGTGAACGAAGAAGCGGCGGGTGCCGAAGTGGCGATGGAGGGCGGCCATCATGCGCTCGAAGATCCAGGCGGCCTCGCCGCCGCGCCAGGTGTCGTAGACGTTGATGCCGGTCTCAGCGCGATCGAGGAAGAGGGTGTGATAGCCGTAGCCGATGGGGACGCCGTTGCGCAGGAGCAGCGTGCCGTAAGTGGACTCGATGGGGAAGCGGTCGAGCGGTTGGACACCGACGAAAGTGATGCGCAGGGCAGGGTCGGGGTCGCAGGCCCAGACCTCGGCCGGGTTGCCGTGGGTGAAGGCGTAGACCTCACGATGGCGGAGGCAGGAGGCGAGCCGCGCGGCGCGGACGACTCGCGCGCCCTCGGCCTCGCTCAGCAGGCGGAGCGGCGGCATGGGCCGGGTGATGGCGCGGGCGAGGTTGGCGCTGCGCGTGCGCAAAGGGTTGCGCTGCCAACCACGGCGCGGGCCGTCGAGCCGGGCGAAGGTGCGCGAGGTGCTCTGCTCGTCGAGGCGCCAGGTGAGCGGCATGTCGAGCGTGTCGTAGAGTCGCTGGCGCACGGTCTCGTCGAGCGGCGCGCGGGCCAGGCGCTCAATGAGCCAGTGAGCGTCGGTGCCGGGGTGGGCGGCGGTGGCGGCGTCGAGCCAGTCCCATTGACCGGCCGTGGTGTCGTCGATGGCGTCGTTCTCTGCCCATGAAATGAGCTGCCGCACGAGGTCGTCGAGGCGAACGGGCTCTTCGAAGTCGTCGCGGGCGATGAAGACGTGCCGCGGGAAAGCCCGGACGAGTTCGCGCGCGATGTCGTAGCTCCAGGAGTGAGTGAGTTCGGTTCCGGCGATGCCGGTGTCGGCGAGGTCGTCGCGGTGGTGCCGGGGCAGGCGCGCGACGCGCGCGGCGAACGCGGCGAGCGCACGGTCGGCCTCGGCGAGCACGCTCGGATCGTCGGGGTACGCCTGAATCCATGAGAGGGCGTCGTGGAGGCGCTGGAGGAGCGCGGGGCGGTCGATGTCGCGCCCGGAAAGGGCGCGGAGCGCGACGAGTTTTTTCGTGCGCGGCCCGGCGCCAAACTGTTGCCGGAGCGATTCGAGTTGCTCGATCAGCGCGGGCGTGGTCGGTGCCAAGCGCCTGACATGCGAGCGGCCGGGCGGCGGGCTGCGGCGGTTCTTCCTGCGGGTCGTCGGCACGATGGGGCGGCTCCGGTGGCAATGGCGCGTGGCGCGGTTACAGTATGTCCTCATGGTCGAGCAAGTGATATCGGTTGGCAAGCTGCGGATCGGGCGGGGGCAGGCACCGGTGCTGATCGCCGGCCCGTGCGTCATCGAGTCGCACGAGCACACGCTGCGTCTGGCGGAGCAGATCGAGCGGGTCTGCCGCACGGTGGGGATGCCGGTGATCTTCAAGGCGAGCTTCGACAAGGCGAACCGCAGCAGCAGCCGGAGCTTTCGCGGGCCGGGGCTGGAGGAGGGGCTGCGCACGCTGGCGGCGGTGCGCGAGCGGCTGGGCGTGCCGATCCTCTCGGACATTCATCTGCCAGAACAGGCGGGTGCGGCGGGCGAGGTGCTGGACGTGGTGCAAATCCCGGCGTTTCTCTGCCGGCAGACGGACCTGCTGCTGGCGGCGGGGGCGGCAGGGCGGTGCGTCAACGTGAAGAAGGGTCAATTCATGTCGCCGGAGGAGATGGGAAACGTCGTGGAGAAGGTGTGCGAGGCGGCAGGAACGAAACAGAACGACCGAGTGCTGCTGACGGAGCGGGGGACATTCTTCGGCTACAACCGGCTGGTGAACGATCTGACGGGGATCGCCCGGATGCAGCGATTTGCGCCGGTGGTGTTCGACGCGACGCACAGTTGCCAGCAGCCGGGCGGGCTGGGGACGCAGAGCGGGGGCCAGCGGGAGTTTGCGCCACTGCTTGCGCGGAGCGCGATGGCAGCCGGGGCGGATGCGCTGTTTCTCGAGGTGCATGACGACCCGGATCAGGCGAAGAGCGACCCAGCCACGGTGTGGCCGCTGGCGCAGCTCGAGGCGCTGCTGCGGCCGTGCCTGGAGATCGCCCGCGTGGTGCGCCAGGCGTAGCATCGGTTCGCGCCGTCCGCCCCGCAGCGACGTACAATTCAGCGCGTGTATCACCTGATTGACGATACGATCGCGGCCGTGGCGTCTGCACCGGGCTGGTCCGCGCGGGGGATCGTGCGGCTGAGCGGGCCGGAGGCAGTGCGCATGGCCGGCGAACTGTTCGCCTCCGACGGCAGCGCCGCGCTCGAGGCCTGCCCGCCGCGCACGCGCACCGCCGGTTTGTTGAGACTCGAGCGCGACCTGCCTCCGATTCCGGCGTATTCATACGTTTTCCGTGCGCCGCGCAGCTACACGCGGCAGGACGTGGTTGAGCTGCACGTTCCCGGCTCGCCGGTCGTCATATCCATGGCACTCGAACGGCTTATCGCCGGCGGCGTGCGTGCGGCGCAGCCGGGCGAGTTCACGGCGCGGGCGTTCCTCAGCGGCGCGATGGACCTGGCGCAAGCGGAGGGTGTGGCCGGGATCATCCGCGCGCGGGGCGACGCGGAGCTTTGTGCGGCGCAGCGGCTGGCCGACGGCGCGCTTTCGCGCCGCGTGCTGGCGGTTCAGGATCGGCTGGCTGACCTGCTGGCGCTGGTCGAGGCGGGCATCGACTTCGTCGAGGAGGACATCGAGTTCATCGAGGCGGAACGGCTGGGGGCCGAGATCGCCGAACTCCGGGGCGGCGTTACGGCATTGCGCCGGGAGGGGGCGTCGCTCGAAGCGTTGTCGGTCGTGCCGCGCGTGCTGCTGGCCGGTGCGCCCAACGCCGGCAAATCGAGCCTGCTCAATGCGCTGAGCGGGATCGATCGGGCGTTATGTTCGCCACTGGCGGGAACGACGCGCGACCTGCTCTCAGCGCCTCTGCGGCTACGCAGCGGCGAAGCGGTGCTGGTGGACTCGGCCGGGCTGGGGGAACCGGCGGATGACGTCGATCAATTGTCGGCCGAGCTGACGCAGGGGAAGCTGGCGGAGGCCGACCTCGTCGTGCATGTCATCGATCTGGCGGTCGAAACGCCGGTCGGCGGGGGCAGCGTCCTGGCGGCCGTGCCGCGGGCGCGCGTGCTGTTCGCCGGGAACAAGGAAGACCTCCTGGACCGCGAGGCCCTTTCGGTCCGCTGCGAAACGCTGCGGGACGAACTGGGTGCGGTGATCCTGCCGGTCAGCGCGCGGACCGGGCGGGGTCTGGCCGGGCTGAAGGGGGCCATCGAGGCCCGGCTGGGGGGCGCGACAGTGACCGCCGGGGGCGAAGTCATCGCGCTCAACGCGCGGCACCGCGACGCGCTGGCAGCGGCGGACGAATCGCTTGCCCGCGCCGCTGATCTATGCCGGGGATCGGCCCGCCCAAG
>CAZNDQ010000076.1:0-6599 GCA_964571825.1 uncultured Planctomycetales bacterium
CCGCGTTCTGCGCGTGTAGCGGAAGGCACCGCGCTCCATCCCCCTCCACCACGGGGCTGGAATCGGAGGCGGTGACGCTGCCGGCCGATCCGGTCATCACGTGCAGGGGGGCCTCAGGCGAAGTGGTGCCGATTCCGACGTCACCGGAGGCATCGATGGTCATGCGGGTCAAGTCGCCGCCGGTGCGCAGGGAGAGGCCATTGGCGTTGGAATAGTAAATTCCACCGTGCACGGCGTTGGCGGGAGAGCCGAAAGCGAGGCCACGCGTGGCAGCGTCGGGGGTGAGGAGCGAGAGATAGTTTGTGACAGCGCGTTCGAAGACGGCGGAGGAGTCGGCACTGGCGGTGACGGTTCCGGCCGTTGACGTGGCCACGTGCAGCTTCGCTTCGGGAGCTGTGGTGCCGAGCCCGGTGTTGCCAAAGACAGACAGGCCATTGACCGGTGCACTGGTAGTCGCACCAATCGCTGTTCCGCCGTTGTCGTTGACGATCAACTTGCTCGCGCCGGCGACCTGAACGCGCAGCGCCGGCGCTCCCGTTGCGCCGTTGACATGCAACTGGGAGTTGGGTGAGGTCGTACCGATGCCGACCCGGCCGTTGACGTCGACGAGCAGCGCGCCGGTGGGGCTGCCGTCGGAGGCGTCGAGGCTGGAGAAGAACGGCTTGTCCTGGATATTGAGCCAATTGACGGTCCCGGCGCGCTCGGCGAAGTATGCCTGCGGGGCGGGGGTAAGGGGCTGGCGCGGGGAGAGTGTGGTGTATGAGCTGCCGCTGGGCGCAGCCACCTGGATCTCGACCCAGAGCGGGTCTGTGGTGAATGCCTGCAAGAGGAACGGCGGATAGGCGGTGAAGAGGCCGTCGACAACAGCTACGCCGGCGATTTCGACCGGCCCGTCGATCTGATTGCCACCGATGTCTGCGTCATAGAGACTGAAGCGCAGATCGACGGACCCGTTGACCGCGGCCCCATCCTGATTGAGGCGGCCCTGGTAGGTGATCGGGACGATTTCCTGGACCGGTCCCCCTTCTGCGCGGAGAAGAAAGTACAAACCGAAGCCAACTTGGTTTTGCACGTCGGTTGGGGGCAAAGAGTTTTGATTCAGGTCTAAGACATTCAGCACGCCCGGATTGAACATTACCCACGCTCTGCCACCGACGTAAGGACTGCTGGTGTCAATGGGCATGAAACCGACTGGCCAAGCTGTGTTCGCGACGATGGATGCACCAACAAAATAGACTCCCTCGACCTCGACGGGGGTGTCGAGTGAGTAGGCTTCCATTTCGCCAAAGGTGGAACCTTGGACGGTGACGGATTGGGTGGTGAGGAGGACGGCGTTGATGGGATTGCCATCATCGTCGGGATCGCCCCAGACGTGGATGCGGGCGGGGGTGCCCACCGGCGGGCTCGACCCGCCGGTCGACCAACTGACACTGATCGACGTAATCGCCTGACACCCGGGCTGGGCGTCGAATCGATGAATCGCGCCGACGTCCCAGCCGTTGAGGGCGGTAGTGAGGAAATAGCTGTTCGGACTCCCATCATCGTAGGTATAGGTGCAGGCGCCGCGCGAGGCGGGGGCTGTGGGGGCGGCCGCGGAGTCGGGGCGGTCGAGGGCGAGCAGGAGTTCCTGGGCCGGGGCGAGCGACGGGCAACAGAGGCCAAGCATCGCAGCAGCGAGAAAAGTCCTAACGATGTTTGAGTCGGTGCGAGCGCTGGACATGAGATTCGCTCCTTTGCATGTGTGTGGCGTTGCTGCTCGAACAGGCCGGTCCGGATCGGACCACGGCCGCGGCGGGAGAACTTGAGCCGGTCCCGGCGCCGGCGTCTGATGGGTACTAGTCCGTGCGGACGGGGGGATGGACAACAAGTGTGAGATTCTGTTCAGGGCGCCCGCAGGCAAATCAACACCTCAGCAACCGGCGGTGACGAGCCTTCGTCTGATAACCCGCGGCCCGACGTGGCGCGGGGATTGAAATGGGCGGGCCCGCGGAGGGTGAGTCCACGGGCCCGATCGTAGCAACCGAAGCGCTCAAGGAGCGATCCAGCGGCGAGGCGGATCATCCTGTGAAGGCGGACGAGAAGGTGGCGAAGTCGGTGAGGTCGACGTCGCCGTCGCTGTCGAGGTCGGCCAGAACGCATTCGGGGCCAGCGGTGACGCCGGGTCCGGTGAAGCAGGTCGAGAAGGTGCTGAAGTCGATGAGATCGACGTCGCCGTCGCCGTCGAGATCGCCGGGGACGGGCGGGGGCACCCAGAAGTTGTTGACGATGTTGAGCGATGGGGAATTGGCTGTGTAGCCGGGCGGGAGGTTGAACACCGGCTCGTTGACGTGAAAGCCCAGTCGTCCATGGCCGGAGGCGTAGGCATGACCGTTCGGCCAGGATTGCGTCACGCAGCGAACGCCGGCCCGGATGTCCACGTAGATCGGGTAATTGAGCGGCAGCGTGGCAGAGTTGGTCGTGTACGCCCCGGCGGGCACCGTCGTGGTACCGGTATTCATGAACAGTGTCCCACCTTTGCCGGTGACGAATACGAAGATTTCCTGCTCCGTGTAGCCACCGACTGCGGGAGCTTCCTCGTAATCCCAGTGTAGCGTGAGGCTGGCCGTCACAGATGTTGCGCCGGGCGGACCGGAGAAGACGAGATCGTTCACCTGGAATTGGCCACCACCACCCATGACCCCGGCAACCGTCCCACAATTGCAGTAATCGTCCACTGTGATGCGTGATTCAATGAAGCCGTATCCGGCCGTCGCCTCCATGCTTCGCGTAATGTTGCCGACAGTGCAGCTTGTGCTGAGCGACACAGGCTGGTCGCCGTCGACAGCGCACTCCAAGCATGGACAGTCCGCCGCGCCGACGTGGTATTGCGGCAGGCCGGCGCGTGCGGATGCGCAAATCGTGGCCAGCAGGACGCCGGCGATTGTCAGATGACCTTTCATGGGTTGTCTCCTTTCGTTGGCTGTCGGGGGAAAAACCACCAGATGGCCCGGACCATCCATTGCGGGCGGGCAACGGGCCGACCGTCACCAGTCCCTGATGGGGATTAGTCGGGGCAATGGGGAGGCTGGACAGCGCAGCGGAGTTTTTTTCGTCGAGCCTGGGGAGAGGAGCCGGCGGTCGTAGGAGCGATCGGGGCGGGTCGCCGGGAAAGCGGGCCGTCGGGCCGGCCCGGTAAGTTGCGCTTTAGGGGTACGGGGGTCGGCTATCCCCTTCCAATGGGGTGGGCGGTGGTGGTACGATAAGTGTCCGCAGGGCCGCGAGTTCAAATCGTTTTTCGCGCAGCCGGCCGGGGTCTGCCTGCCTGCCCCGCGTGCGCAATTGGCGGCCCCCCTGGTTCGGGGCAAATGCATGGAGCTTCCGTCGACGCGCACGAGCCTGCTGACCCGTCTGCGCGACCCGGCCGACCAGGCGGCCTGGCGCGATTTTGAGCATCGTTATCGCGAACTGATGGTGCGCTACTGCCAGACGCGCGGCCTGCAGCGGGCGGACGCGGAGGACGTGGTGCAGGCGCTGCTGGCGGGACTGGCGCGAAGCCTGCCGAAGTTCGACTATGACCCGGCGCGGGGGAGGTTTCGGGGTTACCTGCTGCAGTGCGTGCGAAACGGGCTGGCCAAATGGAAATCCTGTCCAGAGCACCTCAATCGACGACTAGGTAGTACGGAAGCACCGAAGATCGCGGACGACGGTCCGACGCCCGACGAAGCCGAGGCGTGGGAGCAGGAGTGGATCGCGCATCATTACCGGATGGCGCTGGAAACGGTCCGGCGGACACTGGAACCGCGCGACGTGGACATTTTTGATCGGAGCATCGCGGGGGCAAAGGCCGCGGAACTGGCGGCTGAACTGGGAATGACTCCCGACGCGGTGCACAAAGTCCGCCAGCGCGTGCGCGACCGGATGGAGGCGCTGATCGCACAGCAGATCCGCCAAGAGGACGAGGTCTAGCGCTTGCACGAGCGGGAAACGGTTGACAAGGCAGCGGGCATCGCCGGCGGAATACCGGAAGAGCGTCGGTCGCTTCTGGGATTCGACCTGGACGAGGACGCCTGGTTTCGGCTGGTGCGCTCGGCCGGCGCGGCGCCGGGCGATTCACTGGGGAAACTGGGGGATTATGAACTGCTGGGGATCGCGGGGCGGGGCGGTCAGGGAATCGTGTACAAGGCGCGGCAGCCGCGGACGGGTCGCGAAGTGGCGCTCAAGCGGCTGGGGGCGGGCGTTTTTGCGACGCCGGCGATGCGGGCGCGATTTGAGCGGGAGATCGAGGCGGCGGCCGCGCTCGAGCATCCGGGAATTGTCACGGTCTTCGGCAGTGAGTTGATCGACGGTCAGCCCGCTCTCGCCATGCAGTGGGTTGACGGTGTCCCGTTCAACGCCTGGGCGGACGGCGAAGGCGGCGCGCGTCGACCGACGATCGAAGTCCTCGACGTTTTTGCGCAGGTCTGCGAAGCGGTGCACCACGCACATCAGCGTGGAGTCATCCACCGCGATCTCAAGCCATCGAACATTCTGGTGGATGCGAAGAATCAGCCGCACGTGCTGGATTTCGGGCTGGCCAAAGTGCGGGAGGAACCCGGCAGCTCGGCGCTGACGCTGTCGGGGGCGTTTATCGGCACGCCGGCGTACGCGGCGCCGGAACAGGTCCGGGGCGAGGGGCAATCGATCGACGTCCGCACGGACGTGTATGCTCTCGGCGTCGTGCTGTACGAAGCGCTGACCCACCGGTCGTTCCTGCCGCGCGCCGAGGATTTTGGGCGTCTGATTGACGCGATCCTGCACTACGACCCGCCGTCGCTTTCTTCGGTGGAGCCGAGCTTGAACCGTGAAGTGGACGCGATCGTGCTGAAGGCGGTGGCGAAGGACAAGGAGGAGCGATACTCGAATGTGGATGCGCTGGCGGCGGACATTCGGCGATACCTCGCCGGTCTGCCGGTGGAGGCGGTGGCGCCGAGCGCTTTTTATCAACTGCGGAAGATGGCGCGGCGGCATCGTGCGGCCGTGGCCGGGATTGCCACAATCGCGCTGCTGCTCGTTGTCGCGGTCGCCGGAACGACCACGGGTTGGATTCGGGCGCTGCGCGCGGAGCGGCAGGCGCAGTCCGAGCGGAAAACGGCGGAGCAGCGTCGCGATGAGGCGGCGGCAAGCCTGAAGTTCCTGGGCGACATGTTTGCCAGTGCGAGTCCCAGTACATCACCGAACCCGGAGCTGCGCGTGCGAGATGCGCTGGACCTCGCAGCGGCCGAACTCGAAGCCGGATCCTCCGCATCGCAGCCCGCTGTCGAAACAGCCATTCGAGTGATGCTTGGGCGAAGCTATTTATCAATCGGGAAGTATGCGCAGGCGGATGCCTTTCTCAGGGCGTCGCTCGATTTCTATCACCGCGCGCCCGAGGAGTACGTACTGGAGCGCGCACAGGTGCTGTCGTTGTTGGGTGGCTCTTACCTGGGACAGCACCGCTTTGCCGAGGCGCAGCAGTGTCTGGCCGAAAGCCTTGAACTGCACCGCGCCCGGGTGGACGCTCGACCCGAAACTGTCTCCAAGACGCTGCTGAGCCTGGCCAACCTGGCGGGGCTGGATGCGCGACCCGAGGAAGGCGAAACGCTGACGCGCGAAGCCATCCAATTGTTGGAGTCCGCGCCGGATGCAGTGAATCGCGCGAGCGAGTTGTCAAGTGCCCAGCAGACCCTGTCGCGTTTCCTTGTCCGTCGCGGGGCACTCGAGGAGGCGGAAGTCGCAGCGAGAATAGGGGTCGAGCTGGCGCGCGAGGATCGCGCACAGCGCGTGACACCGTATTATCTGATGTACAGCCTGTACCATCTCGGGGAAATACTCATGCGCAGGGGTTCGCAGCGAGCAGCGGAATCCGCAGTTCGCGAGTCCATCGAACTCGCGCGCGGTCTGCGCATGGAAGCAGCCGAGCTGGACGGCCAGGTGCTCCTTGTCAGAATCCTGCTCGCCGACAAGCGCCGGGAGGACGCGCGCACGCTGATCGAGGAGGTGTCGGCCAAGCTGGACAACACCGAAGAGCCGACCGGGGCGGTCAAAGTGCTGCGCGGGCTTGCCGGCGAGATGCGCAAGCTCGGAGACTATCGCTCTGCTTACGACCTGCTCGACCGTGCACTGCTGCTTGCGCCCGGATGCAGGATGCAGGATGATTGCGAACTGCTTGTCCGCAACGAGATGGCGCTGCTGCTGATCGAGGAAGGCAAGGCGCCCGAGGCGGAAGAGCTGTTGCGTATGGCGCTGTCGGAGTGCGAGGAGCAATACGGCGGCGACCATGCCTGGACGGCAACGATTGCCACCAACCTGGGCACGGCGCTGATGCGGCAAGGAATACTTGTCGAGGCTGAGGCACAGCTCCGGCGTGCGCTGGAGATCCGGCGCGAGGCGCCGGGGGCGGCCGAGACGTTGGGGACGATGTATTTGCTCGGCGAGAACGCGATGTACGGTGGTCGCACGGATGAGGCCGAGGAGTACTTCCGCGGCGCACTCGAAGGGCGGCGGCGCGTGCTGGGGACTGACGATCCCGAGCTGTATCAGTCGATTACGGGTGTGGCGTGGGTGCATTGGGCGCGGAAAGAGTATGACGCGGCGATGCCTTA
>CAZNDQ010000076.1:6609-11833 GCA_964571825.1 uncultured Planctomycetales bacterium
CGAGGCGCTGGAGGGTTTTCGCACGGTGCTGGGGGAAGCGCATCCGCGGACGCGCAAGGTGCGGCGATTTCTGTTCAACAATCTCGCACCGGCCAAGCGCTACGCGGAGCTGGAAGCGGCAATGCGCGAAGCGGTGCGGGTCTACGAAGCGGAGCTGGGGCGGCAGCATCCGGAGTTCGGCACGGTGCAATATGAACTGGCGCGGGTCGTGACTGAGCAGGGCCGGCTTGACGAAGCAGAGACGCTGCTGCGCGAATGCATCGAGACGGGTTTGCAGGCAGGGGAGGACTGGGGCTCGCTGGCGGGAGCAGACCGCGCAGGGATGCTGGCACACGTGCGCAGCGAACTGGGCGCGGTTCTGACGAGGCTCAAGCGTTATGCAGAAGCCGAAGTCGAACTGCTGGAGGCCGAAGCGGAATTCGCCGACGCGAACATGGCGGCGCGCCGCCCGCCGGCGCTGCGCCAGAAATGTATTGAGCGCCTTGTCATGCTATACGATGCATGGAACGCGGCCGATCCGAATCAGGGCCACGGTACAAGTGCGGAGGAGTGGCGCAACCAACTGGTAGCGCAGTAGTGCGACCTGTTGACGAGCGGCTGAGGCAGGCGGAGCCGGCAACGACGGCAGGCGCTGAGCACAAGGTCCGCCAGCGCGTGCGCGACCGGATGGAGGCGCTGATCGCGCGGCAGATCCGCGAAGAGGACGAGGTCTAGCGCTTGCACGAGCGAGAGATTGTGGATGAGACCCCGAACCAGGCCGGCGGGCTTCCGGAGGAGCGACGTTCACGTCTGGGGTTCGATCTGGACGAGGAGGCGTGGTTCGCCAGGGTGCGCGAGTTCTCGGCGGGCGAGTCGCTGGGGCGCATCGGTCCGTACGAGCTGCTGGGGGAAGCGGGGCGCGGCGGGCAGGGAGTGGTCTATCGGGCGCGACAACCGCGCACCGGGCGCGTGATCGCGATCAAGCGGGTCTCGGCGGGTGCATTCGCCACGCCGCAGATGCGGGCGCGGTTTCAACGTGAGGTCGAGGCGGCGGCCGCGCTGAATCACCCGGGCATCGTCACGGTCTTCGGCAGCGAGGTCGTCGACGGCCAGCCCGTGCTGGCGATGGAGTGGATCGACGGCGTGCCGATCGACCGCTGGGCGGCCGGGGAAGGCGGGCGCGGGGCCGGAAACGCGGGGCCGGCGAACCGGCGAAGCGTGCAGGACGTGCTCGGGGTTTTCGAGCAGGTCTGCAACGCGGTCAACCATGCACACCAGCGCGGCGTGATTCATCGCGACCTGAAGCCATCCAACATCCTGATCGACCAGAACAATTGCGCGCATGTGCTCGATTTCGGTCTGGCAAAGCTGAGCACGGAGCCGGGCGGTGGGACGGTGCTGACGCTGACGGGGGATTTTCTCGGCACGCCGGCGTATGCCGCGCCGGAGCAGGCGCGCGGGCGGCAGGCGGACGTGGACGTGCGGACCGACGTGTACGCGCTGGGAGCGGTGCTGTACCAGGCGCTGACGGGCGCAGCGATGTTTGCTTCGAGCGGCGATCTGGGTGAGACGCTGCGGATGATTCAGACGCGCGATCCGCGGGCGCCTTCGGCGGTGGACGAGCGGCTGAATACCGAGATCGACGCCATCGTGCTCAAAGCGGTGGCCAAGGAAAAAGAACAGCGCTACGCCTCGGTGGATGCGCTGCGGGCGGATGTGCAGCGGTTCCTCGCGGGGCAGACGGTGCTCGCCCACCCGCCGAGTACAACCTATCGGCTGCGGAAGTTCGTGCGGCAGCATCGGGGGGCGGTCAGCGTGGGGGTGGCGTTTGTGGCGGTGCTGGTGGCGGCGTCGGCGGTGAGCACTACGGCATTCCTTCGAGCTGAGGCACAGCGGAAGCGGGCGGAAGCAGCGCTGGCGGCGGAGTCGGAGCAGCGGGCGCGGGCGCAGGAGGAGCAGACTCGCGCCGAGCAGGAGGCGTCGCGGGCGCAGCGCGAGTCGGCCAAGCACGAGGCCGTCGGCTCGTTCATCGCCGACATGTTTCAGAAAGCCGATCCGGGCGGCCAGGGCGGGCGCGCGGACGTGACCGTACGCGAGGCCCTCGATGCCGCAACCGGAAAGCTCGCCGACGGCGCGACGAACTACGACGCGGAGGTGGAATCATCGTTGCGCATGGCGATGGGGGAAATCTACTCCAGTCTGACGCTGGACGAACCGGCTGCGGCGCATTTCGAGCGCGCGCTCGAGCTGCGCCGCCAGGTGTTTGGCGATGAAAGCGAATCCGTCGCCGGCACGCTGAATTCACTGGCGCGCGTGTATCGCGGTCGAAAGCCGGCGGAAGCGGAAGCCGCGCAGCGAGAAAGCCTGGCGATCCGCCGGAAACTGCTGCCTTCGGACAGCCCCTACCTGGCACAGGCACTCAGCAGCCTGGCGATCACACTCAGGCGAAACGGAAAATCCGCTGATGCGGAACCTCTCCTCCGCGAGGCGCGCGATATTTATCGCAAGGTCTTTGGCGAGGACGGCAACGTGGCGCATGTGACATCGAGCTTGTGCGTGACGCTGATTTTTCTGGGCCGGTATGACGAAGCGATCGACGAAGGCCGCCGCGCGTTGGAGATTCTCCGCCCCACCCCCGATGACCGGGCGAACCCGCACATCGTGAACCCGCTGCTGAATCTGGCGGCGGCGCACTGGCATCGCGGCGACCGCGCCGAGGCCGAGGCGCTGATTCAAGAGGCGATCGGGATCAACCGCAAATGCTATCCCGATCCTCACGGCGTGACCGCGCATCTGGAGTTTACGTTCGCCGGGTGGCTGGCGGAGATGGACCGGATTGACGAAGCGGCCGCGCTGTCGGAATCCGCACTGAACGCCTGCCGGCAACTGGAACGCGAGCCGAGCGAGTTGCACGCGAAAGCGCAGTTCGGCTCGGCGAAGATCGCACGGCGCGCAGGCCGGCTCGTCGAAGCGGAGGCGGAAGGGGCCGTAGCGTTGGAGATGTATCGCCGCGTCATTCCGCGCGGGGCGGATGAGGTGGCGCTGTGGCTGGCGGAGGTGCGGGAGGAACTGGGGGATTTCTCGGGCGCACGGGATCTCATTCTGGAAATGGTGACCCGGGAGCGCGATCCGGCAAGCCCGTCGTGGTGCGAGGAAGAGGTGCAGGCGAGGCTGGACGCGATGGCTGATGCCCGGTGAAGGGCGCGGAAAGAGGCCCGCGGGGGGATGTGCCCGCGGGCCGGGGGAATACATTTGCATTGATTGTGGCGGGGTCGGCCAGCGATCGGGCTTATCCGGTGAAGGCGGCCGAGAAGGAAGTGAAGTCGGTCAGATCGACGTCGCCGTCGGCATTCATGTCCGCACGAAACGGAAACACTGGTCGGGGGCGGAGCCGGGAACCGCGCGAGTTTCGTGTCAATCGGCCTGGAACGGCGATTTCCGGCCTGGAGAGGGCATTCTGGGTACGTTCGGTGAACGTCAGGACCGGCCGGAGGCGAGGAGCCAGTCGGCGAAGGAGGCGAGGTCGGGGAACTCGGCGCTGGGTTTGGGGCCGGTGTCGTTGCGCTCAGCCTGACGGTTGATCCAGACGCAGGGGATGCCAAGTTCGTTGCAGGGGGCGATGTCGTGGAAGAGGCTCTGGGCGACATGGAGCCAGGCGCCGGGGGCGGGGTTTTCAGTCTCGCGCAGGCGGAGGAAGTGGGCGAGGCAGGGCTTGTAGGCGCGGACATCCTCGGCCGTGACGATCCGGTCGAAGTCGACGGAGAAGTGACGGACAGTCTGCGTGATGAGGTCGCGGTCGATGTTGGAAAGGATGCCGAGGCGGCAGCGCTGCTTGAGCCGCGCGAGGGCGGCGTTGGTGTCGGAGAAGGGCGGCCAGTCGGGGAGCGAGTCGGCGAGGGCGGAGGCGTCGGCGGGGGCGACGGCGAAACCGAGTTCGCGGCCGAGGAGGTAGAGCACGTCGACGAGCACCTCGCGGTAGGGGCGCCAGGGTGGGCGCTGGGCCTGCGGCTCGATGCGCATGTAGGCGGCGTTGAGGGCTTCCGGGTCGAGGCGAAGGCCGGCGCGGGCGGCGACGGCGGAGACGGCACGGCGGATGCCGCCGACCCAGTCGATGAGCGTGCCGTAGCAGTCGAACGTCAGCAGTTGGAATGATGCCGGATTCATGTGGACATTATACGGCGATGGAGCGTCCGGCAGGGAGCGGCGCGGACGGCGGAAATTACGGCGTTGAATCGGCTCCCGTGGCGGGAGTCGGTCGCCGCGCCGCGTGCAGGCGGGCGGAACGGCTCCGCGGGTTGGCGTGCAGCTCCGCGCGTTGCGGCCGTAGCGGCTCGTCCGACGCCTCCGCCCAGACGCCCGCGCGCAGTCCCGCAGCGAAGCTCTCGCGGACGCGCTGCTCCTCGCCGCTGTGAAAGGTGATGATCGCCATCCGCCCGCCGGGCCGGAGGCAATACGGCCCGACGCGCAAAAGCTGCTCCAGCGCCCCCATCTCGTCGTTGACCAGCACGCGGAGCGCCTGAAACGTCCGCGCCGCGGGGTGCAGGTCGCCCGGCCGCGCGTCCGCCCGCGCACGCCATTCGCGCTCGCTCATCCCCTTCGCTTCGAGCACCGCGCGCGCGAGTTGCTTCGTGCTCGTGATCGCGGAGCGCTGGCGCCCGCGCACGATCGCCCGCGCGATCCGCGCCGCGTCCGGTTCGTCCGCCAGCGCCGCCAGCACTCCCGCCAGCTCCTGCTCGTCGATCGCGCGCAGGATGTCCGCGGCCGTGCGCCCGCGCCGCTCATCCATCCGCATGTCCAGCGGCCCCTCGTGCTTGTAGCTGAAGCCCCGCCGCGGATCGTCGATCTGCATGCTCGACACGCCGAGATCCGCCAGCAGCGCGTCGCAGGCGGTAAGCCCCTCGGCCGCCAGCACCTTGGCCACGCCGGCAAAGCTGCTGCGATGAAACGTCATCCACGGGAACTGTACGCTGAGCCGCGCGCGCGCTCGTTCAAGCTGCTCCCCATCGACGTCGATCCCGATCAGGCGCCCGGTCGGCCCGACCTGCTCAGCCAGCACCTCGGCATGGCCGCCGTAGCCCAGCGTGCAGTCGACGACGATCTCGCCCGGCGCCGGCCGCAGGGCGGACAGCACCTCGGCGACGAGGATCGGCACGTGCGTCCCGGCCGGCGTCATTCCCCGCCCGCGCACGTGTTCGGCAATCTCCGGAAACTCGTCCGGCCGCAGCTCCTTGTACCGCTCCTCAAA
>CAZNDQ010000077.1:0-11806 GCA_964571825.1 uncultured Planctomycetales bacterium
GGTGTACAACATCAATACGTTTGAGGTGCCGCCGGGGTGGAAGATCGTCAGCGCGCCGCGGCTGGCGCAGGGGACGTTTGTCGCGCACACGGACGATCCGATGTACATGCTGCGGGTGGGGCAGCCGCCGCTGGAGTTCTCGGCGAGCCGGCCGTTGCAGGACAACCGCATCGACGGACGCGTGACGCTCAAGCTGGGCTTCGATGACGGGCAGACGCTCGAGATCGCCAACGTGCTGGCGCCGGTGAAGCAATCCATTTGGGAGGCGTACTCGGTGCCGCTGTTTCTCGGGGGGCTGCTGATCGTGGTGTGGGTGTTCAAGACCGCGCGGTCGCGGGGGCGGCGCGCGGCGACAGCGGGCGGCGCGGCAACTCGGGACGACACGTCGACCTGACCCGCCGCCATCCACTTGGATGATTCGGACGATCCGTTCGGGGGAGACGACGTTGCCGCCGGCGCAGATGATCCCGCTTGACGAAGCGCAACGCATCCTGGCGGCACAGGTGCCACGCCTGGAGGCCGAAACGGTGCCGCTGGCGGCGGCGCTGGGGCGCGTGCTGGCCGAGCGGATCGTCGCCGACGGGGACTATCCGCCGTTTGACCGGTCGATGATGGACGGCTACGCGGTGCGCAGCGCGGACGTGCGCACGGCGCCGACGCAGTTGCGCGTGGTCGGCGAGGTGCGCGCGGGGCAGATGCCCGGCGTAGCCCTGAGCGCGGGCCAGTGCGTGCAGATCAACACCGGCGCGCCGGTGCCGCCGGGTGCGGATGCGGTGGTGCCCGTGGAACGTTCGCGGCCGGGGCCGGACGGGGAAACCGTTGAGCTGTCGGAGACGGCGCGCGCGGGGGAACATGTCGCGCCGCGCGGGTCATGCGCCCGCGCCGATGAAACGGTTCTGGAGGCCGGGACGGAGCTGGGGCCGTTGCAACTCGCGGCGGCGGCGACGGTGGGGCGGACGGCGCTGCGAGTCGGGCGCCGCCCGCGCGTGGCGATGCTGGTGACGGGGGATGAACTGGTCGGCACGGGCGAGACGCCGCGCGGCGGGCAGATCCGCAACTCGAACGGTCATTTTTTCGCGGCGGCGCTGCGACAGTGGGGGATCGAACCGCTCGACCTGGGCGTCGTAGGAGACGAGCCGGCGGCGCTGCGCACAGCGCTGGCGCGGGGGCTGGAGGCGGATGTGCTGATCACCAGCGGCGGCATCTCGAAAGGCGGGCACGACCTGGTGCCGGGCACACTGGAGGCACTGGGCGTGGAGATGCTGTTTCGGCAGGTGCGGATCAAGCCGGGCAAGCCGACCCTGTTCGGGCGGACGCCGGCGGGCGGGCTGGTATTTGCACTGCCGGGAAACCCGATGAGCTGTTTCGTCGGGATGTGGCTGATGGTGCGGCCGATGCTGCGGGCGATGCAGGGAGCGCCGCTGCGCTTCTCCGCGCGGATCGCAGTCGCCGCGGGTGCGGCGCTGAAGGCTAACGGAAATCGAGAGGCGTTCATCCCGGCGCGGGTCGATGGCGGCGTGCGCGGGCGGCTCTGCGCCACGCCGGTGCGGTGGAGCGGGTCGGGCGATCCGCTGGGGGCGGCGGCAGCGAATGCGATGATCGTTCGGCCGATCGAGGCGCCGGCCGTTGCGGCGGGCGAGCCGGTCGACGTGTTCGCGCTGGAGGCGTGGACGGTGGGGAAGGCGTGATGCCGACTACGGCTGCTGACGAGCGACGATGCGGCGCGCGGCTGGTGCGCCTCGGCGCTGCGCAGCGTTGCGCGGCGCTGCACGTCATCGCGGCCGCGCTCGTCGCGCTGTGGCTGATGTGCGGCTGCGACGCGAAGAAGACCTCGACGGACGGGGGCGAGGCGGATGCACAACGCGCCTCACCAACCAAGGTAAGCGAAGCGGACTTGGACAAGCTTCAGGAGGAGGCGATCGCAGCGCTGCTGCGGCCGAGCGCGCCGGTGCCGCCGCCGGCGCCGCGCGAGCTGCCGCCGCCGCAGGATGGGCCGCTGCGCCTCGCGCAGCTCCTGCCGCGCGCGGAAGTCGCGTGCACGTGGACGCCGCCGGCGGGCGGAGATGTGCCGGTGGCGCAGGTGGGCCGGATCAGTCTGAGCGAGCCGGGTGAGCGCGGGCGCTCGGGCGTGCAGCGGCTCGGCGCAGCCGGAAACATGCTGGCGCTGCAGACGGCCGGGCTCAGCGTGCCCTGCGCCGAGGTGGGGCAGGTCGAGATCATCGGGCAGTTCGGCGTCGCGCAGAACGTGCAGTTCGCCTGGTCAGCGCAGGGGAGCTTCGAGTTCATTATCGCGCGGCCGGGCGAAACGGCGACGCTGACGTTCTCGACGGCAGGGCTGGGCGATTGGGAGGGGACCGTCAACGAGATTCTGTTGCGCGTGCCGGAGGCGGAGGGCAACACGATCGAGATCGAGTCGATCCGCTTTCTGCGGCCGGTGAGCGCGTTCCGCGAGCCGGCGGGGACGGCGTCGGCGACACTCGACTACGTGCTGCGGCGTGTCGTGTACGGGCACTGCCCAGCGACGATCCGGCTGCCGGAGGTAGAGGTGCCGGCCGGAGCGATGTTCGACTGCGGGCTGGGCGTGATCGGCGGCGCGGGTGCGGTGACGTATCGGCTGCTGCTGGAGACGGAGCAGGGAACACGCGAGGTCTTCGCGCAAACGGTAGAGCCGTCGGCGCGGTGGACCGACGTGAAGGTGGCGCTGGACGGCGCGGCCGGGTTGCGCGGAACGCTCGTGCTGGAGATGGACGGGCCGCCCGGCGCGGTGGCGACATGGGCCGAGCCGGAGATTTACGTGCCGCAGGCGTCTCCCCCGCGCGTGCTCGTCTATCTGATCGACACGCTGGCAGCCAAGCACATGAGCCTGTACGGCTGCGCGCGGCCGACGACGCCCACGCTCGACGCGCTGGCGCAGCGCGGGGCCTGGTTCGCCCACGCCTTTGCCAACGCCACGCGGACGGTCGAGTCGATCCCGAACCTGATGCTCTCGCTGCACACCGCCTCGCACGGCGTGGACAATCTCTATGCGACGGCGTCTTCGGCGTTCGTCACGCTCGCCGAGGAGTTCGGGCGGGCGGGGTTCAGCACGGCGTGCTTCTCGACGAACGTCAACGCCGGACCGCGGCAGAACATGGATCAGGGGTTCGGGGCGTTCTACGACCACATCGCGTTCTACTGGTCGCAGGACAGCACGCGGACGGTGCCGATCGAGCAGGTCGCCGGGTGGATGGAGCGTCACCGCGACCGCCCGGTGTTCGTCTACGTACACACGGCCGAGCCGCACGCGCCGTATCAGCCGCCGCCGCCGTTCGACACGCAGTTCGACCCGGACTACTTGGGCACAATCGACGGAACATACGACAAGGCGACCGGCTTTATGCGCGCGACGCTGCCGCGCGACGTCGAACACGTCGTCGCGCTCTATCAGGGCGAGGTGGCGTTCGCCGATCACATGTACGGGCGGTTCATGGAGCGGCTGGGGCAGCTCGGGCTCGACGAAAACCTGACGACCGTGGTGACGGCCGATCACGGCGAACAGTTCCTCGAACACGGCCACTGGATGCACGGCGCGGACGTGCATGGGGAACTGAGCCGCGTGCCGCTGATCGTACACGCAGCGGACGCGCGGCTGCGCAGCGGGCGGATCGACGCGCCGGTGCAATTGCTGGACGTGATGCCGACGCTGCTGGAGCTGTATGGGATATCGGCGTCCGTGCCGCTGCAAGGCGACAGCGTCGCGGGCCTGCTGCGCGGCGAGCGCCCGGCGGCGGCGACCTCGCGGCTGATCTTCACCAGCACCTACCAGCCGACGCCGCCGCAGCACGGCGTGCTCCGCTGGCCGTGGCGGCTGATCTACACCGGGCGGCGGCTGGGCGAGCGGCCGTTCGTGCTGTTCCACGTCGAGCAGGACCCCGGCGAGACGCGCGATCGGCTGGCGGAGGAGCCGCACGTCGCGGCCGAGCTGCTGTGCGAGATGGTCCGCTGGCGAACGAACCTGCCGCGGTTTGCCGACTCGGGCGAGGCGCAGCACCGGCAGAGCGTCGACGAGGAGCAGCTCCGGCAATTGCGCGAGATGGGGTACATCCAGTAGCGGCTTTACGTGAGGTGCGTGCGAGCGGCACGGCACGGCGTGGACGCGGCCGCGCGGGGCCGTTACATTCACCCACCATTCCCGGCTGAGCGGTCGGCCGGGCTCCGGCAGAGGTCATCCCCGTTGAGTTCGAGAGCGATGCCAGCGCGGGTGGAGGCGGCATCCGTCGCGCGGGACTTTGCGTCCAGCCGGCGCTACGTCGTCTGGATGTTCTCGGCGTCGCTCGTCCTTAATTCGCTGATCTACCCGCCGTCGCCGCTCGGCTGGCTGTCGTTCGTCTGCCTCGTGCCGTGTGCGGTGGCGGTCTGCCGCAGCCCGCGTGCGGGCTGGGTCTACTGGGGCACCTACATCTTCGGCTGGCTGTTCTATTTCATCGGCCTGCGCTGGGTGTGGATGGTGGCGTACGTGCCGATCGGCTCGGGGCTCAAACTGCCGGCCGGCGCGATGGGCATGGCGCTGGTGCTGGCAACCTACTTCGTGCTCATCGCGGTGCTGATCCGCCACCTGGTGCAGCGGCACGGGATCCGCATGACGCTGGTGCTGCCGGTGGCGTGGGTGGCGTGCGAGTACGTGCGCGGCGAGCCGATCGAGGCCTTTCCGTGGTTCTTTCTGGCGCACTGCCATTACCGCAACCTGCTGTTCATTCAGATCAGCGACGTGGTGGGCGCCTACGGCGTGAGTTTCCTCGTGGCGATGGTCAACGGCCTGCTGGGCGACCTGGTACTGCGCCGGGCGCTGGCCCACATCCCGTTGCGTCCGCGGCTGCGCTGGTGCGTCGGGCTTCTCGCGGTGCTGCTGGCGCTGACCTTCGGCTACGGCAGGTATCAGCTCGCGGCGTCGAAGCGGACGATTGCGGAGGGGCCGCGCGTCGCGGTGATTCAGGGCAACTACGTGCTCGAAGTGCAGCCGGGCGGCGGGCCGAACGACACCAACGACAAGCGCCGGACCTATGAGCGGCTGATGATCGGCGCGGCGGAGCACCGGCCGGACGCGTTCGTCCTGCCCGAGTCGCCGTGGCCGATGGTGCTGAACAAAGAGTACCTGGAGTACCGATCGGTGCCGCCGCCGCCCGGTCAGGAGTGGTCGCAGCATTGTCACGACTGGCTGAGCGACGCGGCGCGGCAGACCGGCGCGTACGTCGTGACGGGGGCGTTCTCGCACGAGTTCTACCCGGAGCAGGAGTATCCGACCGAGGGGAAGTTCAACAGCGCGTTCGTCTTTCCACCCGACGGCGGAGAGGTGCGCCGCTACGACAAGGTGCACCTCGTGCTGTTCGGCGAGTACGTGCCGCTGCGCGGCGGGCGGCTGCATTTCGTCTATCAGTGGCTGAACAACATCACGCCGTGGGGGCAGAACAAGTACGAGTACAGCCTGTTTCCCGGCGACGAGTTCGTCGTCTTCGAGATGGCGCCGCAGTCGCAGCCGGGCCGGCGCTATCGCTTCGGCATCCCGATCTGCTACGAGGACGTGATGCCCTACATCGCGCGGGCGTTTTCGCGGGTCCGGGACGGGCGAAAGTCCGCCGACTTCCTGCTGAACATCAGCAACGACGGGTGGTTCCGCCACGGCGACGAGCTGGTGCAGCACCTGGCGGCGAGCGTCTTCCGCGCTGTCGAGAACCGCGTCGGCATCGCCCGCGCCGTCAATACGGGCATCAGCGGCTTTGTCGATCCGAACGGGCGCGTGTACGGTGAGGTCTCGGTGGGGGGGCGGACGCGCGGCGACGACGTCGAGGGCTTTTCGGTGCAGCCGGTGTACGTCGACTCGCGCGTGAGCCTCTACACGCGCTGGGGCGACTGGTTCGCCATCGGGCTGTCGCTGGTCTGCGCGGCGGCACTGCTCGATGCGTGGGTATTGTCGCGGCTGCTCGGCCGGCGCGGCAGCGCGGCCGGGAGTGATGTGGCGTGAGCGAACGGCGAACAGGGCGGGATTGGTCACGAGGCGCACTGGCGCTGTGCGGCGCGCTGGCGGTGCTCGCCACGGGCTGCGGCGCGCCGAAGCTGAGCGTCGGCGAGCAGGAGCTGCGGTCGCGGGCGCTGCACGGGCTTAAGCGGGGGACGGAGTACGCGGACGACCCGGCCGTGCGCGCGCAGTCGATCGAGGCGCTGAGCCGCACCGCGCCGGCCGAGGGCCTGCCGTATATGCGCGACGCGCTGCGCGACGACGAGCCCGTGGTCCGCTTCGCAGCGTGCATGGCGCTGGGGCTGGTCAAGGACAAAGGCTCGCGCGGGATGCTCGAAACGCGCCTCGAGGACACCGACGCGAGCGTGCAGACCGGCGCGATCTATGCGCTGCACCGCCTGGGCGACTATCGCCACACGTCGCGGCTTGCCGACCGGCTGTTGCGCGATCCGTCGCCCGGCGTCCGCGCCAACGCCGCGATGGTACTGGGCGAACTGGGCGAGAAGGGGGCGATCCGCCTGCTGCGCCACGCGGCGCGCGACCGGCAGGACGTGGTCAGCCTGCAGGCGATCGAGGCGATGGCGCTGCTCGGCGACGCGCCGTCGTTTCAGCAGCTCACGCTGCTGACGCATGACGGGTCGGGTCCGACGCAGGTGCTCGCAATTCTCGCGCTCGGGCGGACGGGCGATCGCAGCGCCGTCAATGCGCTGGTCTATCACCTCCGGCAGGGGACCTACCTCGAGACAAAGCTGGCGGCCGCACGCGGGCTGGGAATGCTGGGGTTCTCCGACGGGCTGAAGGTCGCGCTCGAAGCGCTGGATTTCAAACCGGGCAATTCACGGCTGATCGACGACACGCCCTACAACCAGGCGATGCGCGTGCATTCGATGGCGGCGCAGGCGCTGGGCGACATCGGGGACTCGGCGGCGCTGCCGGCGCTGCAGCAGCGGCTCGAGGCCCAGGACGATCCGCGCGTGCAGCTCGCCGCGGCCAAGGCGATCCTCCAAATCCTCGGACGGCGCTCGGCCTGGCCGGGAGACCGCGGCGCGGGGCGGTCGGCGGCCCGCGCCCGATAAGCGCCGCGCTCGCCCGCGCGCCGGCGCGCTGACGCCCAGCTCGATTTTTTCCTCGTCCGTTTCCCGGTTCGGCGCAACGCCGGACGGCGGCGCCGGGGACTATCGGACCCCCAGCTCATCTTGTACGGACTTTCTGCGTCCGCCCCGCCAATTCGCCGAAATGAATGTGATTCTTTATCACCCGACGGGGTCATGGCCGCCGCGGACCGGGCCGACGGCGTGCGCGAGGGAGCGCGGACGCGGAGCGGAGGACCCGGCACGCGGGGACAGGTTTGGCGAGGGTCTACTGGGGAGATTGAGTATGAAGCGCGTCGTGCGATTCGGTGTTCCGGCGGCGGTTGTTCTGCTGGCGCTGGGGTGCATCCAGCAATCATTGATTCTGAGCAGCACAACGGAAGGGACGCCCGATCCCAACGGCGCGCCGTTCGTCGCCTTCAAACTGCTGGCGCGGACGTTCACCGACGGGACGGTGGTCACCACCCGCACCTACGTGCCCGACGATCCCGACCGCGCCCCCGTCGACGTGGACTTCAACGGCGACGGCCGCGTCGACCCCGTGGTCGGCTACGGCGAGCAACAGGCTGTGGTGCAGATTCTGCTCTCGCAGGGCAACGCGGGCGACTTCCTCAGCCTGACGCTCGACGCCGCGCGCGACATGCGCGACCTGTCCGACGTGGCCGTCGGCGACGTCAACGGCGACGGCCGGCTGGACATCGTCACCGGCGCCGCGACCGGCGTGTGGTATCTGCGGCACCCGCTTTCGCCGCAGGGGACGACGGACCTGCGCTACTGGCAGGTCGAGCCGATCGCGGCGAGCGAGAGTCTCGTGGATGTCGACGAGATGGCGATTCTCCAGCTCGTCGAGCCGTTCCTGCCGCCGGGCGGATCGCTGAATGATTATGAAATTGATCTGGAACAGCGCTTCACCAACGTCGAGCTGGGCGACGTCAATCTCAATGGACACCTCGACATCATTGCCTCGCGGTTCTTCCGCGTGACGCTGACGCCGCTGCTCGGGTCCGGCACCGCCGAGCCGATCACGGTCGTCGGCGGCGATATCGCGCTGTTCCTCAATCCGGGCAATGCGGCCGACGGGGCGGGCTGGACGCTGTACCTCATCGGCCGGCCGGAGCGCGCGGCCGACGTAGGCCGCTTTGACCGCGACGGCGCCAGCGGCCTGGTGCTGCGCGACCTCGACGACGACGGCGACCTCGACGTCGTCTCGGCGGCGCAGACGGACAATAACGTGCAGGTCGCGTGGTTCGAGAACCCCGGCCCGGCGCAGGTTGGAACGACGGAGTGGACCCAGTGGCGCATCGGCAGTGTGCGCGACGCGCTGGCGATCGACGTGGGCGAGCTGACCGGCGACGGACGGCCCGACGTGGTCGCCTCGGGCAGCGAGCAGAAGCAGGTCGTTCTCTTCCGGCAGCCGGACAGCGGCGCCAAGCGCGAATACGACTGGGACTCGTCGGTGCTGGCGACGTTCGAGAACTTCGAACCGCGCGACGTCAAGATCGTCGACTACGACGGTGACGGCGTCGGCGAGGTGATCGTCGGGGCGACGGGCGGGGCGCTGCGGCGCTTCGATCCGCCGGCCAACGTCGCCACGCCGTGGACGCCGGGCACCGTGATGACCTTCTCGCCCCCGGGCGACGTGGGACTGATCGGTGTCGGCGATGTCGACGGCGACGGCGACCCCGATTTCGTCGTCGTCGTGGATAACGACAGCGAGAACGACGAATTCGTCTCGTGGGTCCGCAACGACACGTGAGCCGCGCGGCGCCGCGCGGTGTACGGCCGAGCCCGTAGCGCGCACCGCGGATTCATCAGCAGGGGCCAGGATGCGCCCGCCTGCGAGCGAGACTCGCGGCGGGCGATATCTTTGGTGCGGACGCGGATTGCCGCCGATTTTACGGACGGAAGCGCGATCCGGTTTTCGGACGTTCGAACCGTGCCGCTGTGAGTAAGAAAAGGCAGTTCTGGCTTCATCCCGGATGTGATATTTCCGATAATCAGGCGGGCTCGGTCCGCGCCGACAGGGTCGTCTGCGCGGTTGTACTCACGACGGAGCGTGGACCATTTGCGGCATCGGCGGCATTGCGGCGTTTGCGGGCGGCGCTCCGCCGCGGCCCGATGAACTCGAGTCGATGGCGGCGTTGCTGCGGCACCGCGGGCCGGACGGACAGGGCACGGCCGTCTGCGGGGCATCGGGCCACTGCGGCCTCGTCTCGCGGCGGCTGGCCGTGATCGACCCGGCCGGCAGCGCGCAGCCGCTGGCCAACGAATCCGACACCGTCTTTCTCGTTTTCAACGGCGAAATCTACAACTTCCGCGCGCTGCGCCGCGAGCTGGAAGAGCGCGGGCACCGCTTTCGCACCCACGGCGACGGCGAGGTCATCGTCCACCTCTACGAGGAGCTGGGTCCGCGCTGTGTCGAGCGCCTTGAGGGAATGTTCGCCTTCGCCGTGTGGGATGAGACCGCCGGCGAACTGACGCTGGCGCGCGACCGGCTGGGGCAGAAGCCGCTCTACTGGACGGTGCAGGGGCGCCGGCTGCTCTTCGCGTCGGAGTCACGCGCGCTGGTCGGGCTGCCGGGCTTGCCGCGCGAGCTGGACGCCGAGGCGCTCGACTTCTATCTACGGCTGTGGTACGTGCCGGCGCCGTGGTCGATCTGGCGCGGCGTTCGTCAACTCGCACCGGCGACGACGATGACGTGGAAGTGGCGGCGCGGGCCGCAGCCGGTCAACGAGACGGTGTACTGGCGGCCGGAAGCGGGCGGCGCCTTCGCCGGCGACGAACGCGAAGCGGCCGAGGAGCTGCTGCGGCTGCTCCGCGCAGCAACGCACAAACGCCTGGTCAGCGACGTACCCGTCGGGGCGTTTCTCTCGGGCGGGCTGGACAGCTCGACCGTCGTGGCGCTGATGGCCGAGCAGGCGGGCGCGGGGATCCCCACGTTCAGCATCGGCTATGCGGAGGCGGAACACGACGAGCGGGCATACGCGCAGCTCGCGGCCGAGCGCTTCGGCTGCACCCACGAGACGATCGAGCTGGCGCCGCCGCCGGTGGACGAGCTTCTCCGACTGGCGCGCGTGTTCGACGAGCCGCTGGGCGACAGCTCGGCGCTGCCAAGCTGGCTGCTGGCCCGTCACGCGCGGCAGCGGGTAACGGTTGTCCTCACCGGCGACGGCGGCGACGAGAGCTTCGGCGGCTACCTGCGCTACGCGCCGCTGCTGGACGCAGCGTGCGGGCCCGGCGCCGCGCGGCGCCGCGGCGCGCGCTTCGGCGAACTGGCCGACTGGGACTGCCACTGGCGGCTCAGCGGCCTCAAGCGGCTGCTGACGCGCCGCCTGTGCAGCGCCGACGAGCACTATTTCCGCCTGATGAGCGTGCTCAACGACGAGCACTTGGCGCGGCTCTATTCGCCCGAGGCGCGGCGCGCCGTGCCGGACGATCTGGCGCGGCGCTGGTTCCGCGAGCGCTTCTACCGCGGGCCCCGCGCGGATGCCGTCGGCCGGGCGATGCATGCTGATCTGCACTCCTATCTGCCGTACGACATCAACATGAAGGTCGATCGGGCGACGATGGCCGTGGGGCTCGAAGCGCGCTCGCCGCTCCTCGATCACGCAGTCGTCGAGTTCGCCGCGGGGCTCCCGCGGGAGTGGAAGATCCGTCGCTGCGGCGATGGGCGGGTGGAGCTGAAACGGCTGCTCAAGCGCGTGGCCGGCGGGCTGCTGCCCCGGCCGCTGATCGACCGGCCGAAGATGGGCTTCGCGCTGCCGCTGCGACGCTGGCTGGCGGGTCCGTGGGCGGAGTTCACCCGGGCCATGCTCCTCGGCAGCCGCGTGGCCCAGCGCGGGATCTTCTATCGTCCGGCGATCGCGCGCCTGATCGAACAACATCGGGCCGGCATGCGCGACCATTCGCAGCGGCTCTGGCAACTGCTGTTTCTGGAGCTGTGGTTGCGACAGCATTATGACGTCGCGCCGGCGGGGCTGCCGGCCGCGCACGCTGCGCGGCCGCGCCCGGCACCGTCGATGCCCTCCCCGCAACCGGCCGCGGCCGTGTAATTCCGCGGCTTGACGCCCCAGGCATAGCTTTTCACTTGACGCCGCGGTCCGCGCCGGCCAATGATGAGCCGTATGGCCTCGGACCACGGATTGCGACCCCTCTATCGCAGCGGGACCGTCTTCATCGGCGATTACCGCTGCCGTGCGCAGCGCTCGGATCGCGGCAGCGAGGAGTTCTCGACCACGCACGACATCGGCATCGTGCGCGGGGGCGTGTTCGTGCGGCACAACGGGCGGCGGCGGAGCATCACCGTCGACGCCAACCAGGCGGTCTTCTTCAATCGGCACGAGCCCTACGCGGTGAGCCATCCGCTCGCCGGCGGGGACGACACGACGGTGCTCAGCGTGGCGCCGGACGTGCTCTGCGAACTGCTGGCCGAGTGCGATCCGGGCGTGCGCGACCGGCCGGAGCGGCCGTTTGCGTTCGCCGCCGCGCCGACCCCGCCGTCGAGCTTCGTCTTTCAACACCGGCTGCGGCAGAGTTTGCAGCGCGACTCGGTCGACCCGCTCGAGGTCGATGAACTGGCCCTTGTGCTGGCGCACGCGGTGCTGCGTGCGGCGCTGCGGCATCACGGGCGCCCAGCGCCGCGCGGCCGCCCGGACACGGCGCGCGCCCACGCCGAACTGGCCGACGCGGCGCAGCGCGTGATCGGTGCGCGGTATGACAGACC
>CAZNDQ010000078.1:0-11795 GCA_964571825.1 uncultured Planctomycetales bacterium
TGGCTGGCCGAGCGCCAGCGCGCCGAGCAGTCAGCGACGCAGCCGGGGGAGGCGGAAGCGGGCGTGGGGGAGGAGACGGGAGAAGAGGGGAAGGGCGAGTAGCGCGCGGGGTGGAGGGCGAGCGAGGGATTCACATCGGCGGGGCGGGGATCAATTGTCAGAGTTGATTTGCGGGAAGGGAATGCAATCCCGCCGTGCGCGTGCGGGGCGAATGATTCCGCGCAATCGGTGGGATGCTCGTCGGGGCGGTGCGGACTATTCGAGGCAGTCGGGGGGGCTGCCGGTCGGGGTGGTGGCGAGGAGGGCGGCGAAGAGCCGGGCGGTCAGTCGACGTTCAGACAATCGGGTGGGGCGATGCCGTCGGGGGTGAGGAAGAAGATCGTCTGGAAGGTGACGAAGTCGACGAGGTTGACGCGGCCGTCGGCGTTGAGATCGGCGCAAGGGAAGACGTCGGGCGGGCAGTCGAGGTTGGGGCCGACGGCATCGAAACAGACCTGGAAGGTGACGAAATCGACGAGGTTGACGAGGTTGTCGCCGGTAAAGTCGGCGCAGGGGCATGAGGTCTCGGCTGGGGCCGGGCGCGACCAGAAACCGCCGGTCAACTCCAGCGTGCCGCTACTCATGATGACTCCGTCGTTCGTCTGGCCGAGCGTCCCGCTCAATTGACTCGCCGGGCCGGCCATTGCGATCCGTCCGCCGCCGCTGATCGTGTAGCGGACCATCTCGTGTCCGCCGCGTTGGGCCGGGCCCGCGTTCGTTTCCCGGCTCGATGACGCTGCGACGCGTTGATCCCCCGTTGCGGTGGACGGGCCGGCCATGGCGAGAAAGAGCGCGGTCGATGCGATGGCGCTTGCGGCGAGGATGACGGTGCGCTGTGAGCTGTTGCAGAATGTTTTCATATGGATCTTCCCGCAAGTTCCAGAGGATGCTCAACGATTCAAGTCCCTGCACGAACCTGCGCATTCAATCACGAGCGTCACCTGTCGGAGAGCGCCACACTCGTTTGCGACGACGATGCAACCGCCGTGTCAGCTTTGTGCAGGACGGCCTGCACAGTCATCTCGGCGCGGAGCGCGGCCAGTTCCTCGCGCAGGGAACGGAACTGTTCGACTTCCGCTCGAAGTTCGGCGAGCTGAGACTCCCTGTCCTTTAACTGTTGATGGAGTTCCTGCACCGCCGCGGCGGCATAGATGACGAGCGGGTAGGGATCGGCCTGGAGGATTTCGGAGCCGTCCGGCAGGAACTCACCGGAGCCCTTGACGTAATCCGGAAAGACCTCGGCAAACTCCTGGGCGATGATGTTGAGGTGCCGCCGATCGACGATGTCCGGGTGGTGCGCCCTGTAGGCGTCGGTGTATTCGTAGCTGACCAGGCGCACCTGATCGAGTGTGTCGAGGGCGTTGGTGACGGTTTCGACGTTGGTCTTGATGCGGCGGTCGGAGTTGGCGATCCAGAGGCCGGGGATTGACTTTGAGGCCTCACCTTCAACTTCTAATTGATTATTCGCCACGGAACGCCCGATTCCGACACGAGAGGCATCAATTGTGCCGCAGTCAAAGAAGTTAGCGTAAAGGTTTTCGCTGAAGTCGCCAAATTCTGCAACGATATTGTCGACCTCCAGAAAAGAACCGGTTACCAGTCCCAACATGCCGTCGGAGTCGAGTGTCACGGTCTCGGCGCCGGTTTCATCAAACATGCGGATCACTGAGCCCAGGGTGCTGGTGGGTGAGTAGAGCGAACCCTCGATCTGCCCGAAGATCTCCACGCCGGGCTGACCGTTGTCGCGCAGGACGCGGATCAAACCGCCGGTTTCACTCGTGGTTGCAGACTGCTCGTCGCCTCCACGAAGCTCGACGTGCGGCGAACCCTGGAAGCTATGGAGTACAAGACTGCCACCACCGTTTCCGTTCCCAATGTCACCATCCAGCACGACGGACTGGCCGCCATCGCCGCCGTAAAGTTTGATCGCACCCCCCTGGTTTTTCGTGGGAGGATTTCCGGGAATGACCTGATCGCCGTCGATTTCTACGGTTGACACTCCGTTCGACTGCCGGACCGTGAAGACGGCACCCATATTGGGTTGACCAAAGCTGAATTGGTCACCATCCAACGAAGCGGTCAACGTTCCATTCGCCTGGTGAATCCACATTTGCCCACCTGGCGCGGAATCGGACGAGCCGAACCGCGCCGTGCGAGTGACACCATTCATGGCGGTCGTTTCCAAAGCACCGCCCGCAGTGGATGTCAGGAGCTTGGCGACTTGCGATGCGCCGGAACGGGCCGACACGCTGGTTCCGGAAATCGCCGCGCCGTTCAGGTCACCGGCGAATACCGCGCCAGAGTTGCCATCGAATTCGAATGTGGGGGTTCCCACGGAGCTGTAGCCGGTGACGAGAGCGCCCCCGCCGGCCTGGGCCCGCGCGTGAAAGAGTGGCGTGGAGAACTGGCCGAACAGCTCCAGCGAGCCTCCGTTTGTCGAGTTCGAAATACGGACGCGCAGTGGAATGCCGCCGTCACCGCTCAGCTCCAGCGAGCCGCCGAAGGTGTCGCCGGAAGTCCCCGGTGAGATTCGCACTTCGGGAAACGAGTTGCCGCTGTCTGAAAACAGCTCGATGTCGCCGGTAGCATCGGTTGCGGAGGTCGTCTGAATCGTGCCGTCAGGAAACTTGAATCCGCCGCTCGTCGATTCGATTCGCCCGGCAACGGTCAGTTGTTCGCCGGGCGCGTTGGTGCCGATGCCGACGCCACCGGACGCGCGGATGAGGAACTGGTTCGGACCGGTGGAAATGAAGTCCTGATTGCTTGTCCTGTCCGCCCAGACGAACGTGCCCTCGTCGCCGTCGTAATCGCCCGACGCGGTCGCATCGCGTACCACGGCACGCCTGCCCGCAGCGAAGCTGGAAGAACCGCCGGCGACATTGTGGTCTCCGCCAGGCACAGTCGAATCAGTGCCGCTGGCGATGTTGTCCGAGCCCCCGCCGACGGCAGCATTGAAGAGCGTTGCGACATTACGCTGCCCGCCGGCGACGGTTGCGCCAAGCTGGGTGGCCGTGTTGAGCTGGCCACCACTGATCGTCGCGGCGTACCCGATGGCCATGTTGCCAGCGCCGCCACCTACCGTTGCGAATACGCCGTCGTCAAACCCGCGGAGTCCATTGCCCGTCTGATTATCAACGCCTCCGCCAATCGTGCCGAAGTGGTTGAGCACGCGATTGGGTTGTGGCTGATCGTCCAGGACATCGGCGCCGCCGCCGGAAATGGTTGCGCCGAAGATGCCCGGTGCGACCGTGTTGCCACTCCAGCCGGCGATAAGATTCGGCGAAACAACTCCATCATACTCCACCTCCGGCTCAAGGCGCAGGATCCGCCCGCCGCCCGTGTGCAACTCCAGCGCCGCTGTCGAAGAAATCGTTTCTGCACCGGCTGTACCATCGATGATGATGGAGTCGCCGCTCAGGATCGTTCCGCTCGATTTGATGTTGCCGTCGACGTCGAGCTGTTCAGACGGTGCATTGGTGCCGATGCCGACGCCACCGGACGCGCGGATGAGGAACTGGTCGGGGCCGGTGGATTCAAATGCATCGCCGGCAGGGATCTGCGTCGAGTCGGCCCAGACGAAAGTCCCATCATCGTCGGTACGAACCGAAGCTTTGAAACCGGCCGCAAACGAGTAACTGCCTGCGGCGACGTTCTGAGCGCCGCCCGGTACGGTCGCACCTTGACCGCTTGCCTCATTGACCGCACCGCCGCTGACTGTTGCGTCGCGGCCGCTTGCAGTATTAAACGTTCCTCCGCCAACCGTCGCGTTGGAACTACCCGAGGCGGTGTTTACCGTGCCACCTCCGACCGTCGCTCCGAAGCCGCTCGCAATGTTGAATGCCCCACCAGCGATGGTTGGAAAAAAGGCGCTGGATGGATCGGCGTCGTCATCACCGGCTGTGTTGTCAATTCCACCGGACACCGTGCCGAAGTCGTCTGTCACTCGGTTTGCATTCGTAAGTGGAAACATTGGATTAAACGATGTTGCTCCTCCTCCAGCGATGGTCGCGGCAGTTACCCCGGCTGTAACCGCGTTGCCCTGCCATCCGCCGACCACGTTGGGCCCAAATCGGCCCCCGGGGGTGGTCGCTTCCGGTTCGAGTCGTAGCGCGCGTCCGGAGCCGGTGTGAATCTCCAGCGCGTCGCTGGAGATGATTCTCTCGGCTCCCGACGTACCATCGACGACAATCGAATTGCCGCTGGTGATAGTTCCGTTGGCGTGGACGTTGCCGGCGACGTCCAATTCGTCGTTCGGCGAAGTGGTGCCGACGCCGACGTTGCCGGTGTTTTCGTCGACGAAGATCCCTTTTGTCTGCAGCGCAACGGGTGCGGCCGTGATCGGTTGGCGCGGGTCGAGTAACTCGTAGGGAGCGCTGTCGGTCGGATCGTGTGGATTGCGCACGTCGACTTGCAGCCAGATCGCCGTGCCGTCGAAGACGTTGGCGCCGAAATCCGGTGTTGCGCTGAGAAGTCCGTCGACCACATCAACGGGTGCGCCGTTACCCGGCTGGCCATCAAAGACAGCGGACATTCCCACGACGTTTCCGCCGACGGCCGCGTCGTACAGGGTGAACCTCATGTCGATCTGGGCGTTCACGGGGCTGCCGCCATTCGTCAGGCTGCCCTGATAGCTGATCTGCGTGCCCATTTCTGCTGCGCGGGCCGGGAGGACGCCCAGTGCTGCCAGCAGGGTGGCGCTCAGGACGGTTGGCAGATTGCCGGTCATTTTCGTTTCTCCTTTGATCCGTTTTTTGGGCGAGCCCGACTCAGGCGAGCAGCGGAACGGAGACCGAAGTCTCGCGGTCCTGCCCGGTCTTTCGATCCCAGGGGGAAACCCTGTTTATCCTTACTAGCCGGACCAGTTCCGCGCGATAACGGCAGGCGACCATTTTTTTGCGGGTGTAATCAGCCCGATGGCCCGACGCGACTGTGGCAGCGAGGCGTGTCGAGTGGCAAGGGCGGACAGATCGAGGGTGGCAGCCGGTTCCTGGACCAAGCAGCCGTGTCAGTTGACGGCCTGCGGAGCGTGCCGGGCGCATGATCACGAGCGACGGTCAGCGTCCACATCATCTGCGAGCAGGATGGTGTGTCATGGACTCCTCCTACAGGCGGCGCGGACGTTTCGTGTCACCCACCCAGCGTGCGGCAGTCTCAATCAAGGCAGTCGGGGGGGCTGCCGGTCGGGGTGGTGGCGAGGAGGGCGGCGAAGGTGTTGAAGTCGGTGAGGTTGATCACCCCATCATCGTTGAGGTCGGCGCAGTCGAAGGGGAGCCCGCCACAAACGTCGTTGGGGGCGGCGAGGCCGAAGCAGGTGGCGAAGACGGTGAAGTCGGTGAGGTTGACGGGCCCGCCGGAGCGGTCGAGGTCGCCGCAGGGGCAGAAGGCGGCGGACTGGCACTCGTCGGCGAGGGCGTCGCCGTTGAGGTCGGTGAGCAGGCCGTCGGCGATGTCGCAGTCGTCGGGGACGGCGTTGCCGTTGCAGTCGATCTCGCACTCGTCGATGAAGCCGTTGGCGTTGCAGTCGAGGGAGGCGCGGACGACGGCGTGCGTCCACCAGTCGCTGAGGTAGAGGCCGCTGGGGCGGTGGTAGAGCGTGCCGGCGGACTGGCCGACGGAGGGCGGGCCGGAGACGAGCGGGAACTCGAGGCGGAACTGGTTGTACTCGATCTCAAGCCAGACGTCGGGCGGGACGGCGAAGCGCTGGGCCAGGGAGAGGTTGAAGGACTCGACGACGTAGCCGCGGCCGAGGACGAAGTCGTCGCGCGAGAAGGCGGCGAGGGGCGCCGCCTCGGGGTCGAACTCCGTGCCGGTGCGCGAATAGAAGCGGACGATGAGGGCGCCGCCGGTGAGGCTGACGTTGCTGAAGTGGGCGACGTCGAAGCCCACGACCGTACACGGCCCGTCGAAGTGGAGGTCCTGGGCGAGGGCGCCTTCCAGCAGAAGGTAATCCACGAACGGCGAATCGGCGCGGTAGAGGGTCCGCGTGGCGGTCTGCAACTCGTTGACGTCGGGCTGGTTGTTATCGTTGCAGTCGCCGGGGGGTCCGGTGATGAGGTCGCAGCCGTCGGGGACGCCGTTTTCGTTGCAGTCGAGGTCGAGGACGTCGCACTCGTCGAGGACGCCGTTGGCGTCGCAGTCGGTGGCGCCGGCGGCGAGGTCGCAGTCGTCGGGGAGGCCGTTGTCGTTGCAGTCGGTGGCGAGGCCGCTGGAGATTTCGCAGTTGTCGCGGATGTTGTTGCCGTTGCAGTCGTCGAAGGGCTCGCAGATTTCGGGGATGGCGTCGCCGTCGCAGTCGAAGGCGTCGGGGTCGCACTCGTCGGGGACGCCGTTGAGGTTGCAGTCGGTGCTGGTGTGGTTGTCGATGTCGCAGGAGTCGATGACGGCGTTGCCGTTGCAGTCGGGGACGGGGGGCTGGCCGGCCTCGGCGCAGGGGGGCAGGGCGACGACCGACGACTCGGCCGTCGGGCCGCTCGCCGCGGCGTCCTTGGGCGTCACAAGGCATTGGAGCGTCGCACCGGCCGGGGCGGTGTGATGCGGCAGGGCGTCGGAGTGGGCGGCCGAGGTGACGCGGCGGACTTCGTCGCCGTCGGCGAGCCAGACGTATTCGTAGCGGACGATCTCGTAATCGGGGTCGTCGAGCACAAGCGACGAGTAGACGCGGCAGAAGACGGTGTCGTCGACCGTCGGCGCGGGCGGGTCGAGCGCGACGGAGATCGGGTTGGGCGGGCGGTTGACGATCGAGGAGCCGATAGGGAGGACGTCGAAGGGAGCTTCGATCATCGTGGCGCCGTTGAGGTCGAAGAGGATGTGCCAGGTACCGGGCTGGTTGAAGTTGACGGTGCGTGTCCAGTACCACCAGGACCAGCGGTAGTCAGGGTTGTTGAAGTTTCCCGTGCCGGTGTCGAAGGCGATGGTGGCGTCGGGGCGGCGGTAGCGAATACGCCAGGTGCTGGCGGCGGGGAGGTTGTGCACGATGGTCCAGAAGCTGATGTTGCGCAGGCCCTGGATGAAGGAGCCGGTGCGCGGGACCTGGTTGTGCGGCAGAGGCGGGAAAGCGCCGGGGTCGGCGGAGGTGATGGTGAATTCGCGGAGGTAGAGGTCGCGGCGGATGGGGGTCTGGTCGATCCACTCGCTGGGGCCGGCGCGGCAGGGGCCGGCGTAGGGCTCGAAGTGCACGCCGTTTTCGCGGTGGAGTTCGAAGTGGAGGTGCGGCCAGGTGCTGACGCCGCTGGAGCCGCAGAGGCCGATCTGGGTTCCGGCGCGGACGTAATCCCAGACGCTGACGGCGACGCTGTCCTTCTTGAGGTGGTAGTACCAGTAGACGCGGCCGGCGTGGTTGATGAGGACGAAGTTGGCGGGCTGGTTGTTCCAGCTCGTGTTCATGTCGAACTCGCCGTCGTGGACGCCGACGACGAGGCCGTCGAGTGCGGCGTAGATCGGCACGCCGATGAGCTGCTCGCCGAAGGTGCGGATGTCGGTGTCATTGCCGCGGTGGCCGTCATAGGTGAAGTTGGTGCAGTCCCAGTCGAGGATGGCGGGCGAGCCGGGGGCGAGGTCGACGAAGTTGGTGGTGAACAGGTCGCCCCAGAGATTGCCGGCCATGGGGTAGAAGCGGAGCAGCGGGGTTGTGCCGCGCGGGCTCGGCGCGGTCGGGAGTACGGCTTGGGGGCCAGCGGGCATTTCGGCGAGACGCGCGCGGTAGTCGGCGATCATCTGCGCGCCGAGGGCGCGGTCAGCCGGCGAGATGCAGTCGGGGCGCGCGGCGATCGCGTCATCGCCGAGCGGCCCGCCGCCGAAGTTTGGCTGCGCGGGTGCGTTGCGCGCGACAACCAGGATTATCGGGAACATGAGCAGTCGCAGGATCGGGAGGCGCACGGCGGCACTCCGCAAGAACCACGAAGCTGTATTCACGTTGGCGGATTTCAGTCGGACACGAACATGAGCAGTATAACTGATCGCGGGTGTGTGATTCAATCGAATATTGAGGGGGATGGTCCGGGTCGGCGCGCGGGGCGGGTCGGCGTCAGCGGCGAAGCCAGTTTTCGACGCGCAGACGCGGCACGCGGCGGAATTCGCGCTCGTTGTTGGTGACGACGGTGGCGCCAAGCGCCAGGGCGTGCGCGGCGATGAGCGTGTCGAGGGGACCGATGGGGGTGCCGGCGCGTTCGAGGTGGGCGCGGACCCGGCCGTAGGACGCCGCCGCGTCCTGATCGAAGGGGCGGATCTCCAGCGGCGCACAGAAGTGGGCCAGCGCGATCCGGTTGCGCTGCGGGTCGCTGCTGCGGGCGACACCGTGGAGGAGTTCGGCCAGGGTGATCGAGGAGAGGCCGACCGTGCCGATGCGGCGGCGGCGCAGGCGGGCGAGGACACGCGGGGCGCGCCCACGGATCAGCTTGATACAGATGTTGGTGTCGAGCAGCGTGCGGATCACAGGGGTTTGCGCCGTCGTCCGGGTTGGGGCTGGTCGCGCCGCGTCATGAAGTCGGCGGTGAAGCGCTCGATGCCGCGCGCGAGGAGGTCCCACCCCTTGCGGCGGGGGTAGAGAATCACCATCTCGTCGACGCGGGTGATGAGGACCTCGTCGTCGTCGAAGCGGAAGGCGCGGGGCAGGCGCACCGCCTGGCTCCGCCCGTTGATGAAGACCCTGGCCGTGTCCATGATCGCCTCCACTGGTATATACTATGGTCTATACCAGTTCGGGTCAAAGGGCGGGGCGGCTCAGTCGGAATAGGGAAGGGGTTCGGTCAGGTCGGCGCGGGGGGCCGGTTGGCGTTTGGCGGAATATAGGGCGGCGTCGGCGCGGCGGAGCAACTCGGCCGCGTCGGCCCTGGGCCAGGTGCGATGATCGGCCACGCCCCAGGAGAGGGCGGGCTGCGGCCGGCATTCGAGCAGGCCGGCGCGCTGCGCGAACAGCGCCGCCACGCGTACGGCGATGCGCGTCGCCTCGGCGGCGTCCGTCGCGGGCAGGATGAGCAGGAACTCGTCACCGCCGAGCCGCACCGGGATGTCTTCTTCGCGCAGCGTGCCGCGCAGCAGCTCCCCGACGAAGCGCAGCAGCCCGTCGCCCGCCTCGTGCCCGAGCGTGTCGTTGAGCGTCTTGAGGTGGTCGACGTCGATGGCCACCAGCGAGAGGTTGCAGCCGCTCGTGCGGCAGTGTCCGATGAGCGTCTCGAGGTTGTCGTCGAGCGCGCGGCGGTTGTTGAGGCCGGTCAGCGGGTCGGTCGCCGCCATGTGGAAGGCGGCGCGGAGCTGGCGCGCCGCCTGCCTGCGTTCGTCGTCGGCGCGGCGCTCCTGTTCGGCGCGGTAGCGTGCCTCGCGCTCCCGCTGCGCGGGCAGCGCCTCGACGAGCAGCCGCAGGTTCTCGACGGGCGAGAGGAGGCGTGCGGCCGTGGCGGACTCGGGGTCGGCCAGGCGCTGGTCGTGCGCGGCGCGGGCGATCTCCAGCAGCTCGCGCAGCGGGGCGAAGTAGCGTTCCGCGTAGAGCCGCCACGCCAGCCAGCAGGACGTGCCCGTCAGCAGCATGAAGGGCAGCAGCGCCACGCCCAGCCGCGCGAGCAGGGCTCCCGGCCGGCGGCTGGCGCTCTCGACCAGCAGCAGCGTGCGCGGGGGGAGGTGCGGCTCGTTGGCCACCGCGCGGACGACGTAGCGCAGCCCGGCGCGGCGCCACTCGCGCGGCGGGCGGGCGGTGCGCGGCGGTTTGTGCGGGCGCGTCCAGAGGGGTTCGAGTTGTTTGACCTGCACCGGGTCGGCGGCGGCCACGGTGCAGGGCCGGCCGTCGGGTTCGTAGACGGCCACGAGCGCGAGCTGCGGCAGGCGGGCGGCGCGCTCGGCCCAGTCGCGGATGTCGGGCGTGGCGGTCGGCACGCTGCCGGCGAGGTGCTCGAGCAGCGCGGCGAAGGCGCGCTCGTGGTCAGACAGTGTGCGGCGGACGATGAGCAGCGGCGGGATGACGGCGAGCAGCGCGAGGGCGACCGAGGCGACAAAGAGGGCGGCCGCGCGGCGCGACGCGGCGGGCGATGGTGGAACGGGCGCGGCGTTGAGCGAAGCGGGCGCTGCGCCGGACGATGCGTGGTCAGACGACGGCGCGGGCGCGGAGGACGGCGCGGAGTTGTTGTGCAGAGAAGCCGAACTTGCCGATGCCGGCGCGGACGAGGTCCGCGGCGCCGATGAGGGCGCAGGGGCAGCGGGCGGAGTCGGTCGGTCGGCTGCGGGCACGCAGGGCTCCGAGCGCCGCGATCCCTCGGCCCAGGATTGAATTGGGGCAGCGGACCCGAACGGCGCACGCTCTATATCGGCAGATTCTGCGCGGGGGAAAAGGTTTCATCTTCTACAGGGTCGGATCGGAGACTGGCTGGTGCGGAGCCAATTGTCGCTGCTGGAGGAGCGGGATATCGGCGCCGCAGGCGTGGCAGGTCGCGTCGGTGCTACCGGCGAGATTGCGACCGCACGCGGCGCAGTCGCGTTCGCCGGGAAAGCGTCGCACGCGATCGAGAAAGAGGTTTGCAGTACCGCCGACGAGGAACGCAAGGATGTGCGCCGCCGATCCGCCAATGGGCCCGTAGACAACGGCCGAGGTCAGGTCGAGGCGAGACGCGCGCAACCCGGTCGTCGCGCCGAGAATTGCCAGTGCGGCCGCGGTGAGCGCGGCAAACAGGAGTCGGAATCGGCGCCGATCGAAAACTGCGTGAACGCGGAAATGGCAGATGACAACGCAGAATACAGCGAGCACTCCGAGGAGCGGGAGCGTCCAGACGGCGACGTCCGGTGCACCGAACGACACGATGATCAGCGCCAGAATCAGCGCCATTGCCCAGCAGCTCAGCGCGGCGCGGATGGTGCCGGGTTCTTCGCGGATGACGCGCATGGCTGTACTCGCTGATCGGCCGAGTCTTCTCGTCGTCGCAATCAATCCTATGTCTTTTGCGTCAGGCCCGTCGAGTGGAATTCGTCTGGGCGGTGTCGGGAGGCGACATGGAGCCGCGCTGCCTAAGTTGCCTGCCCGCACTCCGGGCAGCGCGGGGAGGTGAGGCCCGTCAGGTTGTAGCCGCATTGGTGGCAGCGCGTCAGATCGACTGGCGAAGAGGCGGGGGGAGCAGCCGCGTCACAGTTGCGACGGCCGCAATCGCTGGGACTACGTTGTACACTAACGTGAACAAGACGATCGGTACCCAGGGTACCGGCACCGAACTGGAGAAAAACCGGAGCAATAGCGCACCGACAAGCATTCGACCGGGGCCCAGAAACACGAGTCGCGCGAGCACGGCGACGCCGACGCCGACGCACACGGCGATGACGCTCGGGCGCTTGAACGGGCTGAGCCCGCGATGCTCGCGAATCGCATCTCGAACCTCGGGCAGTAGGAGCAAGTACGACAAGACCGAGCAGATCGATGGTAGGACGACGTTTGATCCGAGCCCCATTGCCATACGAATCCACGCGCCCGCCTGGTCACCGTAGAGCGCCATCGCCAGCCGTGCCGCTGCATCCGCCAACGGACCGATGACCCAATTCGCGGCGATCGCCGCAATCACCATCCCGCAAAGGACCGCAACTGATCCGCGATAACGCAATTGTTCCGTCCTAACGGTGAGTCGACGACGAGCAATCTCGAAAACAAACGCGTAGGTGCGTTCGGACACCTACCGCCGCTTCGCCTTCGCCTTCTTCCCCCCGCGCGAGGCCTTTGTCCCCGCGGCCGCCTTCGTCCTCTTCGCGCGCTTCGCGCCCGCGCCTTTCCCGCCACCCTTGCCCGCGCG
>CAZNDQ010000079.1:0-9098 GCA_964571825.1 uncultured Planctomycetales bacterium
TGCTGGTCTGCGCGGCCGGCGGCGAATCCTGGGAGCTGACCGCCCCGATCTGCGTCGTCGGGACCGGCGATGACTGTCACGTTCGCGTACACGACGGCAAGATCGCCCGCCAACAGTGCCTCATCATCAACAATGGGCGGCATGTTCTGCTCCGCGACCTGCACCACCGCATCAGCACACTCGTGAACGGCGAGAAAGCCGAACTGGTTGTCCTGCACGACGGCGACCGCATCGGTCTGGGCGACGTTGAACTGACTGTCACGATTGACGGCAATGGGACCGCCGATGCGGAGGCCGGGTCACTGCACGCGCCGCGCGAAGCCGAACTGCAGGACACGCAAACGCCACATCGGGTACCGCTGGCGCGGAGTGTGAGCGTCATCGGGCGCCGCCGGGGCGTGGACGTGCATCTGGACGACCTCGAAGTTTCACCCGGGCACGCGGTCATGGCCTGGGTGGGAGACGAACTCCTGCTGCACGATTTGCGGACCCGTGCGGGAACGCAGGTCAACGGCGTTGTGGTCCAGTCGCGCCGCTTGCAGGACGGCGACCACCTGCGGTTCGGTCCGTTCGAGGTGGTGTTGAAGCTGGGTGCGGTGTGCCAGAAGCCCGGCTTGGGCGCTGCGCGGGGGGCCGCGCCGGGTCGGCCGGGGCGCGCGGGAAAGGGCGGGGCCGTTCCCATGGAAGTGGTCAGTGCGCTGGGCGAGATCGGGCAGGAACTGACCGACTGTTATGCGCGGCTGAACAACTGGAGCCGTGAACTGGCGGTGTTCGAGGCGGAACTGAACGATCGGGCAAAACAGTTAGGGCACGTGCCGTGGGCGCCGGGCGCGGGGCACCCCGAGGCCGGCGAGTTGATGGCGCAACTGCGCGGGCTGTACCTCGAGTTCGGGTCGCGACTCAAGACGCTCGCCGAGCGCACTGACACCCTGGGGAACGCGCCGGACGGCGACAACGGGCGGGCGGACGTGGTGCTGCCGGCGCCGCCGCAGGCGTGTCAGGAGACACGGGCCGATGCGGAGGGCGCGCTGGAGCGGCTGGCGCAGCTCGTTTCGCAACTTCAGACGCTGCAACAGCCGCTCGATGACCTCTATGCGACTGAGAACCCGGCCGAGGACGTGTCGTCCGGAGAAGTGGGGAACACCGTCGACACGCAGGGCGCTCAGGACGGGGCGGCAGAAGAGACGTCGGCCAAGCGAGGTGACGAGAATTCGGCGTCAGTGAGTACTGAAGACGGGAAGGCGGCGAAGACCACCGACGACTCGAGTGGAGCGGCGGACAGTCCGGCCGCGGCTGCCGCACCTGTCGGTGATGCGGCCAGCGTTCCTCCTCGCCCGCAGACCGGCCACCCGGTGAATTCGATCGATCTCGATCCGGAGGTTGCGGATAAGCTTCGCGTACTTCGACGGCTCGTCCCGCACAAGAGCGACAGCGAGTTGCTCGAACAGATCCTGGCCGAGCAACGCTCCGATGAAGTGAAGGCCGGCAAGAAGAAGTCGTGGTGGCGCAAAGGCTGACGCGCCCGTGGCGCCGGGACTCCCACCTGAATCGCGCGTCCAAGTGATCTGGCCCATTCTGCACGGTCGCGGTACTCGCCAATCTGCGTGAGAAGTGTAAACTGTCGGCGGCGGAGTGCGCCGAATGTCCGGCGTCGTTGCGGTGTCCCGGTCGGAGGATTTCGGTGGCGGTACAGGGCTGGATCACCTGGCTTGGCCATTCGGCGATGAAGCTGGAGCTTCCCGACGAACGCGTCGTGTACATCGATCCGTGGCTGCGCGAGAACCCATCGTGCCCGGCGGGGGAGAAGGAGCCGGGGCGTTGTGATCTGATTGCCCTGACGCATGGGCACAGCGACCACGTCGGCGAAACATTGGAGCTGGCGGCGCGGTTTTCGCCGCGGATAGTGGGCAATTACGACCTGTGCGAGGTGCTGGCGCCGGCATGCGGGAAGGCGGAGATGCGGCCGATGAACATCGGCGGCACTCAGACGGTGGACGGCGTCGAGTGGACGATGACGCGGGCGTATCATTCGTCGCCGGTGCATGTTGGCGGGGCGACTCACTACGCGGGGATGCCGGCGGGGCTGGTCGTCCGCGTGCCGGGGCTGGCGGTGCTGTACCACGCCGGTGATACGGACGTGTTCGGTGACATGTCGCTGATTGCACGATTGCATCGGCCGGCGGTAGCGGCGCTGCCGATTGGCGATCTGTTCACGATGGGCCCGCGCGGGGCGGCGCTGGCGGTCGAGCTGCTCGATCCGACGCAGGTGCTGCCGATCCACTACGGGACGTTTGACATGCTGACGGGGACGGTGCAGGCGCTGCGCGACGCGCTGCCGGACGGGCTGCGCGGGCGCGTGCTGAGCGTTTCGCCCGGGCAGCGGCTGGCGTGGACGCTGGAGGGTGTGCAGACGGCTATCGATGCCTGACGTGCGGACGGTTTGACGATCACAGTTGTACTTGTGGCCGGTGGGTACGAGACGGAAAGGGAGTCATGCATGTCGGTATTGCTGGAGTTTTCGATGACACCGCTCGACAAGGGCGAGTCCGTCAGCCGGTACGTCGCGCGCAGCCTCGAGATCGTCGACGCCAGCGGCCTGCCCTATCGTCTCGGCCCGATGGGCACGACGATCGAGGGCGAGTGGGACGAGGTGATGGACGTCGTGCGGCGCTGCTATGATCGCATGCGGCAGGAGTGCAACCGCATCACGGTGTCGATCCGCATCGACGCGCGGCGCGGCCCGGGCGGGCGCATCCGCACGAAGGTGCAGAAGGTCGAGGACGAGCTGGGGCGGTCATTGGAGAAATAGTCCAGCCGGCGGGAACAGCCGCCCGCGGGTTGATTCGACAAAAGGGGAGTTCCGTGGAGAAGAAGAAACGCGAACAGATCGGACTGGCCCTCGGTGCGATTCCCAGTGGCTGTGCGATCGTCACCACCGGCAATCTGGCGAGCGGGACCGGCCTGCTGGCGTCCTGGATTCAGCAATGCGCGTTCGAGCCACCGATGATTTCGGTAGCCGTCAAAATGGAACGCCCCATCCGCCCGCTGCTTGAAGCCAACCGGCGGTTCATCGTCAATCTGATCGGCGAGGATTCCGCCCTGATGTTCAAGCACTTCGGGCGCGGCTTTTCCGCCGGCGAGCCGGCCTTCAAAGGCGTCGCCGGGCGCGACGACGAATTCGGCGTGATACTCGACGCCTGTATCGGCCACCTTTCCTGCGAACTCCGAGGCGCCATCGCACTGGGCGATCATGTCCTTTATGTGGCCGAAGTGCTCGACGGTGACCTCGACCGCGACTTGACGCCGCTGGTGCGCCTGCGGCGCAACGGCTTCGACTACTGACTGCCTGCTGTCCCGGCGCACATTCGCTCGAACAGCTCAAAGTAGGCGGGGAAAGTCTTGCGCACGCACTCGCGGTCGCGGATAACGATGCCCGGCACGGCCAGTCCAGCCAGCGCGAAGCTCATCGCCATGCGGTGGTCGTCGTATGTCGCAATCGCGGCCGGTTGAACCTTGCGCGGCGGCTCGATCGCCAGCCCGTCGCGCGATTCGATCACGGTCGCACCCAGTTGCGCCAGTTCTGAGGCCAGCGCCTTGAGGCGATCCGTCTCCTTGAGGCGCAGGTTTTCCACGTTGCGGATTACGGTCGTTCCACCGGCGAAGAGCGCCAGCACCGCGAGCGGCTGCACCGTGTCGGGCATGTCGTTCAGGTCGATGTCGATGGCGAGCGGACGCGGCAATTGCGCCGGTCGCTCCACGGTGATTGCGTTGTCCTGCCACGTCACCACCGCCCCCATCCGCTCCAATACGTCGGCGAAGCGGACGTCGCCCTGAACGCTGCGGCGGCCGAGTCCTTCGACGGTGACCCGACCGCCGGCAATCAGCGGCGCCGCGAGGAAGCACGCCGCATTCGACGCGTCGGGCTCGATGTGGTAGTCGGTCGGCTGATATGCCTGGGGCGCCGGCACGATGAACCGCCGCATGTCCTGCTCGAGGGCCTCGACGCCGAACGCGCGCATCAGTTCGAGCGTCATGGCAATGTAGGGCCTGCTGACGACCTCACCCTCGATTCGCAGGAGCAGGTCCTGCCGGGCGCAGGGAGCGGTGAGCAACAGCGCGCTGACCATCTGGCTGCTGGGGGGATTGACCATCACCACCTCGCCGCCGCCCAGCCCGTGTGCGTGCACGACGATCGGCGGGTAACCCTCCGCCTGCTCATACTGCACCCGCCCGCTCAGCCGGCGCAGGGCGTCGACGAGTTCGCCGATCGGTCGCTGCCGCATGCGCGATGAGCCGTCGAGGCGGAAGGTGCCGTGCCCCGCGGCGCAGAGCGCGGCCACGAATCGCATGACGGTGCCGGCATTGCCGCAATAGAGGTCGGCGCCCTCGACTGGAATGTGCCCGCCGCAGCCGACGACGATCGCGCGGGCTCGGCGCTCGTCGACGTGGATGGCGACGCCGAGCGCGCGCAGCACATCGGTCATGAGCTGCGTGTCGTCCGCGAGCAGCACACCGTTGAGGGCGGACTGTCCGGCGGCCAGCGCGGCGGTGACGAGCGCGCGATTGGTGAGACTCTTCGAGCCGGGCAGCCGGACAACGGCGTTGAGCGGGCGGGACAGCGGCTGGACAGCGTAGTCGCTCATGGAGGGGTCTCTCCGATCCTATGCCCCGCGCAACCGTGCGAACAACTGCGGCAGAAACCTCGTGCCGCAGTGCTTCTCGTCCATGAAGAGGGCGATGGTGAGCATTTGATAGTGCAAAGTGAGCAGCCAGGCCAGCGCCGCACCGAGCGGCGCATCGATCAGTCCGGCGCGGCGGCACGCGCCGTAGAGCGGCGTGGCGCCGTCGCGCTGCCGTTCCCAGAATAGCCGCCAGCGGCGGTTGAGGCCGAGGCCGAGCCCCTGCGACATGCCCCAGGCGGCGTAGGAGGGATACAGCCCGTGCCAGACGCCGACGAACGTGAAGGCGATGAAGTAGTTGAGCGTCGCGTGGCGCCGCGCGCCGCCCAGTGGAAAATACAAGTAATCGCGCACCCACTGCCCCAGCGGGATGTGCCAGCGACGCCAGAAATCGCGGATGCTGCACGACAGCCACGGCGAGTGGAAGTTCTCCGGCACGCGCATGCCGCACAGGCGTCCAAGCCCGATGGCCACATCGCTGTAGCCGGCGATCCAGAGGTAGATGCTCAGCGGTGCGGCGTACACCGAAAGCACCAGCCGGAGGGTCGACAGTTTCTCCGGCGTCCCAAAGAGCCGCTCGGCCGGGAGGTTGTGCAAGAGCACCGCCATCAAGCCGAGCTTCAGCAGTCCCACGGCGATGCGGATAGCGCCCGCGCCGGCGGTGGGCAGGCTCAGCGGCGCACGGGCCGCCTCCAGCTCAGCGCAGAACTCGCCGTAGCGATAGATCGGTCCCATCCGCAATGTCGGAGCGAACAGGAGGTATGCGGCAAACGATGCCGGGCGCGGCCGCGGCGGGTTTTGGCGCGCCAAGTCCGCGATGACGCTCAGCGCCTTGAGTGTCAGATACCCGATCCCGGCCCATTGCAGATAGAAATACAGCGGGGGTTCGACGCGCGGCAGCCAGATGGGCTGCGGGCGAAGCAATAGCCCGCAATAGGGGACGACAAGGAGTGCGGAGCCCGCGAGCACGGCGCGGCGGCTCTGCCCGGGTGCGCTGGCAAGCCATTTCGTGCTGATGCGGACGGCCGTCCAACTCCATCCGGCAGCGACGACGAGCAGCGCCGCATAGGCAGCCCCGAGCGTCGCCCACGCGAGCAGCAGACTGGCCAAAACGATTCCCGTTGCCAGATGCCGCGGTCCGGCCAGCCGCACCATCGGGACGAGTGGCAGCAGCGCCAGCACGCCGAGCGGAACTTTGAAGACGTTCCACGGTCCGAAGGGCAGCTCAAACCAGCCGTCGAGCCGGGTCGGGTCGAACGACAGTGCGGCGAGCATCGCCGGCTGCGCAACTGTCATCCGCGTGCCTCCAGCGATGGAGACCGCGGCCCGGCGATGATTGGCCAGACGCGGATGTCACCGATATCATGCTCGGCGACCCCAATCGCCGGCGGAGCTGTCATGGCTCGAACTCCAATCGCCGATCGCATCAGCGCCCGCGTCGCTCTCTGGCACGCCGGGCGCGTCTATCGCCGCTTCCTGGCGGCCGCGCATGACGCTACCGCCCGGCAGGCGTATGTACTGCGCCGGCTCATCACCCGCAACGCCGACAGCGATTTCGGTCGCGACCACCATTTCCGCCGCATCCGCAGCTACGCGGATTACCGCGCCAACGTGCCCATCCGCACCTACGAGCAACTCGGGGGGTACATGGAGCGCGTCAAGGCGGGCGACGTCGGCGCACTGTTCGGCGCCGGACAGAAGATCCTCATGTTTGCCCTTACCAGCGGCACCGCCGACCAGCCCAAATACATTCCGGTTACGCCGGATTTTCTCCAGGGCTTTCGTGACGGCTGGAACGCCTTCGGCGTCAAAGCCATCGTTGATCACATACCCGCCCTGCTCCGCCCGATCGTCCGCGTCTCCAGCCCGATGGACGAATTCCGCACCCCGGCCGGCGTACCCTGCGGCGCCATCACCGGCCTGATGGCCGCGACGCAGAAGGCGCTCGTGCGCAAGTATTACGTCTGTCCGGCCGAGGCCGCCTATATCAGCGACCCACAGGTCCGCTATTACACGACGATGCGTATGTCGATCCCCGCCGATGCCGCGTTCATCATCACGGCCAGTCCGGCGACGGTGCTCAAGCTCGCGCGTGCGGCGGATGAACACTCCGAGCGGCTCATCCGGGACATCCAGGACGGGACGCTCTGGCCCGCGGCCGACATCGCTCCGGAGATCCGCACGGCCCTGGCGCCGCGCCTGCGGCCGGACCCGGTCACGGCACGCCGCCTGCAGGCCCTCGTGCAGCAGCACGGTGCGCTGTTGCCGAAGCACTACTGGCGGCTGGATTTCCTCGCCAACTGGACGGGCGGCACGATGGGTTTATACCTCCGCGACTTCCCCCACTACTTCGGCGACACGCCGGTCCGCGACGTGGGGCTTGTCGCGAGTGAAGGCCGGATGTCGATCCCCATCGAGGACGGCACGCCCGCGGGGATCCTCGAGGTGACGAGCAGTTTCTACGAGTTTATCCCGGTCGAGGAGATCGACTCTCCCGCGCCGCTCGTGCTGCGCTCCCATGAACTGGAAGTCGGGTGCGACTACTTCATCCTGCTGTCAAATGCCGCGGGCCTCTACCGCTATCACATCGGAGACCTGATCCGCGTCGTCGGATACGTCGGACAGGCTCCGCTGATCGAGTTCCTCAACAAGGGCCGGCACACCTGTTCGCTCGCCGGCGAGAAGCTGACGGAGCGCCAGGTGGTTCAGGCGGCCGAAGCGGTATCGCGCACGGCACCGCTGCACCTTGACAACTTCGTCCTCGCGCCGCGGTGGGCGACGATTCCGTACTACCTGCTGCACGTGGATCGACCCGCGTCCGGCGATGTGGACGGGGCGCGCCTGGCGGAGGCGATGGACGGTCAGTTGCGGCGGCTGAACATGGAATATGACGGCAAACGTCGCAGCGGCCGGCTGGGGCCGATTGATGTCAACCTCCTGCCTCCCGGCACGCTGGTCCGCGCCGACCAGGCTCTCCAGGCTATTCGCCGCGGGCGCAACGAACAGTTCAAGCACCGGTTCCTCTACTCGCAGGTGGGTCAGGACGCCCACCTGCCGGTGGAGGAGTCTGCGCCGGCGGCTCCCCGTTCCGCTACTGCGTGAACCTCCCGCACTGGCGCGCGTATTCCCGCTGTATGGTCTGCGTCGGCCCGCCGCCCTCGCTGGAACAGTGTTCTCAATCAGGTATACTTGTTTGTCTCCCGGGCAAATCGGGCCGGGGGGCACGACAGGAGTCCTCATTCCATGAAACGAGCGAAACTGACCGTCGTCGGCGCGGGTAACGTCGGGGCGACCTGCGCGCATTGGGCCGCGGCGAAAGAGCTGGGCGACATCGTCCTCATCGACATCCCCGATTTCCACGACAAGACGGCCGGCAAGGCGCTGGACCTGGCTCAGTGCGGCCCGATCGAGCGTTTCGACGCGCGGATCGTCGGGACCTCCGACTATGCCGAAGCGCGCGACAGCGACGTGGTCGTCATTACCGCCGGGCTGCCGCGCAAGCCCGGCATGAGCCGCGACGACCTCGTACAGACCAACGTCAAGATCGTTGCCGCGGTGACGAAATCCATCCGCGAGGTGGCACCCGGCGCCGTGCTGATCATCGTCAGCAACCCGCTGGACGCGATGGTGCACACGGCGCACAAGATCAGCGGCTTTCCAACCAACCGCATTGTCGGCCAGGCCGGCTGCCTGGACATCGCCCGCTATCGCACCTTTATTGCCATGGAACTCGGCTGCAGCGTCGAGGACATCACGGCCCTCCTGCTCGGCGGTCACGGCGACGACATGGTGCCGCTGCCGCGCTATACGTCGGTCGCCGGCATTCCGGTGACGCAGCTCATTCCACCGGACCGCCTGAGATCCATCATCGAGCGGACCAAGATGGGCGGGGGCGAGATCGTCAAACTCATGGGCACCAGTGCGTACTACGCTCCGGCCGCGGGCACCATCCAGATGGTCGAGGCGATCGTGCGCGACAAGAAGCGGATACTGCCGTGCGCCGCTTACTGCAGGAAGGAATACGGCGTCGGCGGCTATTTCGTCGGCGTCCCCGCGGTGCTCGGGGCCGGCGGCGTGGAGAAGATCATCGAAATCGAACTCGACGGAAACGAACGGGCGCTGCTTGAGGCCAGCGTCTCGCACGTCAAGGAATTGTGCGAGTTGGCGGATCGGTTTCTATAGTGACAGGATGGGTAGAGGTGGCTGCCGTCCGGGGGACGTATGTTCGGCCGCCAATGAAGGGATAGACGTGATGACCTCAGTTGTATCGAGACTCCTGGTTGTCGCCTCACTGGCCGGAATGTGGTTTGCGCTGCGTCCGGGTCGTGTGGCAGCGCAGGAACCCGTGTCGGTTGCGGCTTCGTCCGACAAACCGCATTCGAGTGGCCGGGCGTCTGCTGCTACCTCGCCGTCGGCCAC
>CAZNDQ010000079.1:9108-11781 GCA_964571825.1 uncultured Planctomycetales bacterium
CGGCTCGCAAACACCGACCACGGCACCCACGTCGCAGCCGTCGCCGCCCGGCGCTGCGGCGGACGCGCCCGCGGCGGCCGCGGCCGGACCGCTGAGCTGGGACAACCCGCCGCCGCCGAATCCGCGCGATCACACGGACTACGTGGCCTGGTTCCTGGCGCTGGCTGCGCACGGCGACGGGCCCAACGCCTGGGACCTGTACGCCAAACTGGCCGAGGACCTCGACTGGCCGGACATGGACGTCAGGACGGCGATGAGCAAGGCCGTCATGGACCCGTGGGATGAAAAGGAGCATGGCATCGCCGTTCCGTGGATCGAGGCCAACCAGGACCGGTTTGAGATCGTCCGGCAGGCCGCGAAGATCGAGCGCTGCACGATGCCTTATACGCCTGACGAAAACCGCCACGTGCGCGAGCTGCGGGTTCCGACGCTCGAAGGCGTGCGCATCGTGACCCGCGCCATGTGCGCCGACGGCTGGCGGAGGTTCTATCAGGGCGACCCCGAGCCCCTGTGCCGCGACATCTGCGTCATGGCCCGCATCGTCCACCACCTCGACTCGCAGCCGTCGATGTCGATCCGCAAGGGCCCGGAGAGCTTCGCGCGGATGGTCTATCGCGACCTCGTCATGCCGCTGCTCGAGCGCTCGCCTGATCCGGGAAAAATCGCCAAGCGCCTGCTCTATGACTTTGCTGAGGCGGATCCGCCACTCGATGACTACACGCGCTCCATCATGATCGAATACGCAGGTATCGCGGACGACCTGCAGCGGATCTGGGTTTGGGACGAGACGGAGAAGCGATACAAGGTCTCGCGCGAGGCGCTGGACAAGGCCCGCGTCCGTTACTGGCCGATTCGCAACGTCGACGAGGAGTACATTGCCGAAGGCCTGATGAAGCCCGACTACGTGGTGACGGCGCGCCTTTTCGATGAGCATTATCGCAAGGTTCGCGACCTGGCCGGCAAACCCTATTCAGAACGGGCGCCGGCGCTGGATGTGCTCGAACGGGATGAACTGCCCAAATCAGACAACGCCTATTTCCTCGGTATGGTCAAACCCCTCGAACGCGATCTCGGTGTTCGCTCGCGGACGATTTCCTACCAGCGCGGCGTGCACCTGATGCTGGCCATCTGGGCCTTTCACGAGGACAACGGGCGCTTTCCGGATAGTCTCGACGAACTCAAATCACTCAACCTGCCTCATTTTGCCGTCATGCGCCGCGACGAATTCACCGACGGCGACGTGCGCTATGTCAGGACTGAGGACGGCTTCAAGCTGTACACGATCGGCGAGGACGGCGTCGATCAGGACGGCACGCACCACTGGGGCTGGGGATATGAGGAACCGGGAGACTTCGTCTTCTGGCCGATTCAGGAACGGCCGCGCGGCCCGAGCGTGCAGACACAGACCATCAACATGCCCGCCGGGACGCCAGCGCCGACGGCAACGGGCAAGGTCGAATAGCGCGGCAGCGCCGCGGCAAATGTGTGGGGCGGATCAGGGGGTCAGGCGGATCGTCTGCGATTCAGGCGGAGTTCGGGTCTCCGGCGCAGTCGAATCGCCGGAAGGTTCGTCCAGTTGGACCATTTCGTATTCCAGCGGGCCAAACCGCTGGACGATCTGCCGCAGCAGAAACGCTTCCAGCGCCGGGTCGCGCCCAGACGGTATCCAAGTCTGCGCCTCCGCAGCGCTCACAAGCTGCCCGGAGGTCGTCGGCAAACGGGAGCCGAATGCGCCATACGCCGACCCCGCGGCTGTCATTTGCCGGTCGGGCAGGCTGAGTCGTTGCTTGTCGATCTGCACGCTCAGCAGGTATTCCGCCGCACCGGGGCCGTGATCGATCTTTACAGTGGCCGCCCGCCGGACGGTGTGCACGCTCGCTTCCAGGAGCGAGTCGGCATCGGCCACGTCGTTCCGCCACACTTCGAACCATTGCTGCGAGGTGACTGGTGCTGTCACGATGACGCCCGAAGCGCGGTCCTCGCGGATGGGGTAAAACTCGTGGTTTCGCAGCACGGTTGTCGTGACATCCCAAAGGCGATCAAAATCCGCTGCATCGGCAAGCTGCAACTCGATCGCCGCCCGCGTGTCCGGCGGGGGTGGAGCCGGTGCGTGACAGCCACACAAGGCGATGATCAGCGCACCCAGCACGCCGGAGTGAATGTACGTCTGTGCCATGTGGGCGATGATATGTCGGGGCCGCGCCGGGTCAATGGGCCGTGGGGCATTCCTCGGGCAGCGCCCGCTGCGACGGCGGCAGACCTTCGGTGTACAAGAAATCGGCGGCAGGCGTCCGATCGTTCTCGAAAAGCGGAGGACTGGAGATGAAGAAAGCAGCTTGGGTCGGCCTGATCGTGGTCATGTTCTTTGCGGCGCTGGGCATGACCGCCGGAAGGGCGGACGGACAGGACGCTGTCAGACAAGACGCGGTCCGCCGCGACGTTCAGCGACCGGCGGAGAACGCCGACTGGGAAACGCTGATTATCGAGTTGCGGCACGCCCGTGCCTCGCGCGTCGGTGAGCACGTCCGAAGCCTCTTCGGCTCTCCGCCGCGCGTCCGCGTTGCCGTCGACGAGCAGACCAACATCGTGATGGTTCGCGCGGAGAGCGATCTGAACCGGGAGGTGCGGCAAGTGGTGGAGGCGCTGGAGGCTGCGGCCCAGAGCGTATCCGCA